>JBJFHC010000130.1:0-14103 GCA_051893275.1 Erysipelotrichaceae bacterium
GACGATATATAACTATATCATCATATTTTTTAATATCTTCAAGAAGACTGGAATACATTTATAAACCTAATAATCTTACTGTATCTCTGGCGATAACCAGTTCCTCATTGGTAGGTACAACCCATACCTGTACCTTAGAATCATCAGTAGAAATCTTAGCTTCTGAATGAGTCTTGGCATTTAATGCATAGTCAACCTTGACACCCATACCTTCTTCAAGTCTCTTTAAGACTCTTTCTCTCATTTCTACTGCATGCTCACCTAAACCGGCGGTAAACGCAATGGCATCAACATGACCAAGTTCCATATAGTAAGAACCAATGAAATCAATTACACGCTGTGCATAGAGTTTAGAAGTTAAAAGTGCCCGAGGATTGCCGTCTTTAACACCCTGTTCAACATCTCTTGAATCTGATGAAATACCGGAAATACCCAGCATACCTGACTTCTTGTTAAGCTGAACATCCATTTCTTCAGGTGATAAACCAAGTTTTTCTTCAACATAGTAAACTACGGTTGGATCAATATCACCACATCTTGAACCCATCATAATACCGCCTAATGGCGAAAGACCCATTGAAGTATTATAAACTTCACCATTCTTGATGGCAGTAATAGAGGCACCATTACCTAAATGACAGGTAATCATATTCATATCATGGTAGTCCCTGCCCATTAATTCGGCTGTACGCTTCATAACATACTGATGACTTGTACCATGAGCACCATATTTTCTGACCTTCAGATCTGTATACCACTCATAAGGTACTGGATAGATAAATGATTCCTCAGGCATAGTCTGATGGAAAGCTGTATCAAAGACAAATACATGGCCAATAGAAGGAAGCGCCTTCACAAAAGCCTTATAACAAACCAAGTGTGCAGGATTGTGAAGAGGTGCCAGAGCACATAACTCATCAACCTTGCTTACTACATCTTCATCAACCTTTACGGATTCCTTAAAATAAGGACCACCCTGCACAATTCTGTGGCCGGCTCCTTCAATTTCATTTAAATCCTTAACAATTCCATGCTTCACCAATGCCTCTAACAGCATATCAACAGCTGCCTGATGATCAGGAATTGGTGTGTTGGTTACTACCTTTTCACCATTTACATTGATTGTAAAAATTCCCATCTCCAGGCCGATTCTTTCAGCCTGTCCTGAAGTCAGTACTTTTTCTTCAGGCATCTGGAAAAGCTGGAACTTTAAAGAAGAACTTCCGGAATTTACTGCGATTACTTTTGACATTTCTTACCCCCTGTATATTTCTAATAATCTTCTGGCTATATCTTTAGTGTAATCATCGCCATTACTTAACTCATTTATTATAATATCTAATTTTCGATCCTGACTAATCAGATTTAACTTAGTCTCATATGACTCAAGCTGCTTAACACTTCTATTAATCAGATCGCAAACAGCTGCCCTGGAGATATTAAGCTCATCAGCTATCTCATTCATTGACAGATCTTCCACAAAATAATCATTCAGCACATTTAACTGATGCTCAGTCAGTAAACTGCCATAAAAATCCAGTAGAAGATTTCCCTCTTCCTTACTTAACATTATCCGTTACATCCGAAAGAATGGAATATAGATACATATCAAAGTCAAAATCTTCAATATCTTCAATAGTCTCACCCAGTGTTATATATCTTACAGGTACATTAATTAGATTCTTGATCGCAATGACAATACCGCCCTTGGCTGTGCCATCCATCTTGGTCAGAATAACACCAGTCAGATCAGTTACCTCATTGAATAAAGTAGCCTGCGAGATACCGTTCTGTCCAGTGTTGGAATCAAGTACCAGCCATACATTATGTGGCGCACCTGGTATTTCTCTTTCAATTACCCTGCGCATCTTGGCAAGTTCGGCCATTAGCGGAATCTTGGACTGCAGACGGCCGGCTGTATCACATAATAGAATATCGAAATTCTTTTCCTTAGCATAACGGCAGGCATCAACCATCACCGAAGAAGGATCCTGATTGTCCTTGCCGGTTACTATATCAACGCCAAGCCTCTCAGCCCAGACTTTAAGCTGATCGGTGGCACCAGCTCTGAAAGTATCGCCAGCGGCAAGACAGACACTTTTTCCCTGTTTCTTATACATATTGGCCAGTTTGGCAACTGTTGAAGTTTTGCCAGAGCCATTTACGCCAACCATCAGGATAACGGTTGGACCATTGTCGTTATAGACTATTGGCTTATCATCTTCAGCATGATAGACTTCTTTAAAAGTCTCCATCAGAATATCAATGACATCATCCTGTCTTAAATAAAGATAATCCTGGGTTTCCTTAAAGAAACGGTCACAGATATCATTGGCTGTCTTATAGCCCAGATCGGCCTCGATTAAAGTAACCATCAGCTTCTCAACAAAGTCCTCTTTGTTTTTGACATCTTCGTTAGTAATAAACCTCAGCTTCTTGCCCAGGGCGTTGTTGGTTTTCGCAAAGCCAGAAAGATATTTATCCTTATCCTTCTTGCCCATTATTGAATCTTTTAAATTAGAGAAAAAACCCATTATTCACTCTCCTTTGTACTGTCTGCCATTTCAATCGCATCTACAAGCTTAACCTTCAGAAGCTGCGATACACCTCTATGCTGCATGGTAATACCGTATAGAATATCACACTGCTCCATCGTACCAGGTCTATGCGTAATTATGATAAACTGTGATTTCTCGGCAAATGACTTAACATATTTCGCAAATCTTTCGACATTGGCCTGATCCAGCGCTGCCTCAACCTCATCAAAAATAACCAGCGGTGTGGGATTTACCTTCATGATGGTAAATAGAACACACATCGCAATCAGTGTCTTCTCGCCACCTGAGAAAAGCCTGATCGACTTAACCGATTTGCCGGGAGGCTGTACATCTATATCAATGCCGGTATTAAGAATATCGTTTTCATCTTCAAGCACCAGTCTGGCTTTGCCACCGCCAAACAGGGCTTTAAAAGTATTATTCAGTTCCTTATTTATCGCATCAAAAGTATTCTTAAACTGTTCCTTCATGATCTTGTCCATTTCATCTATGGCATCAAGTATCTTATCCCTTGATTTTACAAGATCCTCATAGTTCTTCTTTACAAACTCATATCTTTCTTTTAATCTGTCATATTCCTCAGGAGCTGACATATTCACATTGCCTAAAGACTGAATCTGATTTCTTAAAGAAACAACTTCTTCCTTTTCATCACCCTTTAATTCAATTTTCAGATTTTCTGAAGCATACTCATAAGTAATACCATAGGCACTTGATAAACGCTCAAGATGATTCTTAAGATTAGCTTCCACCGTTGCCTTTTTAGATGTCAGATTTAATATCTTACGGTTATCTTCATCTGTCTGCATACGCATCTGCCTGAGTTGTGCATCTTTGCGGTCGATTTCATTGGAAAGTTTAAGCCTGTCATCCTTTAAAAGCTTTAATGAAGTAGTCAGTTCATCCTTATCACTGTAACATTTAGACAGCTGTTTGACCAGATCGTCTGAAAAATTCTCATCACTATCCAAACCTTTTGGGGCAATAGTCTCATAGCTGGCTTTAAGTGATTCATATTTAGCTCTTTTTACATCGACAACCGGTTCAATCTGAGCAATATTGATTCTCTTCTCGGTCAGATTTGATTCCAGACGGCTTTTCTGAGAGACAAGCTCATTATAGGCTTTTAAATCAAGCTCAGATTGAGCTTTAGCTGACATATAGCTTTCCTTACATCTTTCAAGCTCTGACTTAGCGGTCACAATGGAAATTTCATTCCTGATCTTGCCACCAGTCATTGATCCACCTTTATTTACTATATCGCCATCAAGAGTGACAACCTTATAATTGAACTTCATGGCTGAGGCAATATCGTTGGCGTTTGCCAAAGTATCGGCAACTATTATATTGTTTAACAGACTGTCAGCTACAACATCATATTCCTCTTTGCAGTCAACAAAGTCACCCGCAATACCTAAGTATCCTTTCAGCTGTTTACAGATCTGTTCATCCTGATAGCGGATTTCATGTTCCCTTAAAACGGTAAGAGGCAGAAAAGTAGCTCGTCCGCTTTGATTGCGTTTAAGAAAACTGATACAGTTTCTGGCGCTTGCTTCATCTTTACAGACAATATTATAGACAGAAGAACCCAAAGCACTTGAAATGGCATATTCATAGCCTTTTACAGGTATAAGTTCCTGTCCCACCACACCCAGTACACCATTAAAATTGGTTTTATTGTTCATAATGGAACGAACACCAGCCTGAGCACCTGAATTAAATGGATCTTTGAGAATATCCTCAAGAACCGAAATACGCTTTTCGAGATTATAGGCCAGATTTGCGGATTCCTCTTTCTTTTGGGAAGCCTCCAGCAGTCTGATTGCTACTTCATCCAGATTATTGTCGAGCAGTTCCTTAGCTTTCTTCAGATCTTCTAATCGTTTCAGTCGGTCTTCATACTCAAATTTGGCATTATCAAGCTGAGCTCTCAGCTCTTTCAGTTTATTCTCGTTAGAGCCCATTTCGATAATATATTTACGCTTCTCATCGATTTCAACCTTCTGAGTTTCCAGTACCTTGATTTCATTGAGAACAGATACCAGTCTGTCCTGAAGTCTGGAAATCTGACGGTCCATATCTCTAAGATTCAGCTTGGAATCCGAATTTGAACTCTCGGATACCTCAATAACCGTACGATGCATAGAAAGCGCATTATTCAGATCAAAAAGCTCCCTGTCCATCTGATCTTTCTGAATATTACATTTATTTATTTCATCAGCCAGTACGGCAACTTCAATCTTTTCCAGTCTTTCCTTCTTCTCACGATATATTAAAGCCTTCTCAGCCTGTCTTTTTAAAGGAACAACCTGTCTTTCCTGTTCAATCAGAATATCCTTAACTCTGTCAAGATTGTCTTTAGTTCTTTCCAGTCTGTTTAAAGACTCTGTCTTACGCTTTTTATATTTGGCTACACCGGCTGCCTCTTCAAAAATAGCTCTTCGATCATAGGGCTTGGCTTCCGCAAAAGAAGAAATGTTGCCCTGCGAAACCATGGAAAGCGAATCCTTGCCAATACCGGAATCCAGTATCAGCTCCTGAATATCCTTTAAACGCACTCGCTGCTTATTGATAAGATACTCACTTTCAACTTCTTCCTGATTCTCATAGATTCTTCTTGTAACTTCTATATCATCCATATCGGCATTAAGCTTACGGGAACTATTATCAAAAACCAGCGTAACTTCCGCTACATTGCAGGGCTTATGTGATTCAGAGCCAGCAAAAATTATATCTGTACTTTTTTCCGCTCTTAAAGATTTATTGGACTGTTCTCCCAGTACCCACTTAATCGCATCTGATATATTTGATTTACCACAGCCATTAGGTCCTACCACACCAGTAACCGGATTATCAAATTCAATTACTGTTTTGTCGGCAAAAGACTTAAAGCCGTTCATTTCGATTCTTTTTAAAAACATATATTTCCTAAACCTAAAATATTATATCAGTAAACTCCCCATTTCTAAAGTTCATCCGGATAATTATATTTAAAGAACTTTGAATACCTGTCTATATCACTGTTAAATATATCGTATTCAATAATATCCACAAAACCCTTTCGCTTAATGATTCGGTATTTATTAACCCCATCAGTTA
Source organism: Erysipelotrichaceae bacterium (assembly GCA_051893275.1). Lineage (GTDB taxonomy): Bacteria > Bacillota_I > Bacilli_A > Erysipelotrichales > Erysipelotrichaceae > Colivicinus. The sequence continues at coordinate 5,658 of JBJFHC010000130.1, forward strand.
AGAGCACCTTATCATAATTCTTAACATAATCCTTAAATGGATCTCTTAAAATGTGCATAAGTTCCCTTCTGCCTTTATAAAAAATGTAGGGTTTAATTTCAATAGAGTTTCTTTCCTTAAAAGCCTTTACAAGCTCATCAATCATCTCGCCATTAAGTTCAAGTGAGAGTATCACATTCCTGAAACCATGTCTTAAAAGAAACTCATAGGCATAGCTGTTGGTTACATTTAAAGAATAATAGCCAATCTTATCACCTTCCAGAAAAAGACCACCCATATCCGCAACGACATTATGGTCAGCACCATACTCGCAATTATTATTCACAACCGGTGAAAAATTCCACTCATTATCCTTATAGCTATATTCCTTCAATATTTGAGATTCTCTATCATAAACCGTAATCTCACCCTTATCATATGGAATAACTTCTCTTTTAAATAGAGACAGGCGATAATTATCCAGCTCATCATAGAAGTTTCTTCTGAATTCGTTCAGCATGGCTTTTGGTACAAAGAAATCATCTATGTCATATTCAATGTCTTCAATATAATATGGGTGTTTATCACAGCTCTTAAAACATTTAAATAAGATTTCTTCATTCACCGGCTGTTTAAGTGCACTATCCAGCAAAAAGTCACTTTCATAAACAAAATCTTCATACTGAACTTTTAATTTAGTCAAAGCCCGCCCGCTTATTTTAAGACTTACCGGCAGCTTTAAATCTTCTTTATCAGTTATTTCTTTTTCCAGCGCCATATCCTGGGTCTTAAAGACCTCATCATCTACTTTAAGCGGAGCTTTAAAGTTGACCTCAATTACTTCACCCTTATAGGCTTTGCTTACCATTTTATCTTTAACTTTAAGCACATTCAGTATTAAACCAGAATCTTCTTTTGAGTTTAAAGCCCTGATGGCATCAAACTGTTTAATATCCGTATTTAACTTAATATAGGCTGTATTTCCTTTTACCTTAATAACCTTCCCGACTTTAATGCCCATATGATTTGGACGTTTATTATGAAATAGAACACTGTTATCATTCTTTAGATAAGTATCAGTGAAGCCACGGTTAAATAAAAGCTTAAGCTGATTAAGTTCTTCATCAGTAATTTTAAAATCCTGATTATCATAACAGGCATCAATAGCTTCTCTATAAAGTCTAGTAACATAGCCCACATAGGCTGGTGATTTCATTCTGCCCTCAATCTTTAAAGAAGAAACGCCGGCCTTAATCAGTTCTGGTATATCCTCCAGAAGATACATATCCTTTGGTGATAATAAATAATCAGTATCGGTCTTAACTTTGTTTCCATCTTCATAAAGCTCATATTTCAGACGGCAGCACTGGGCACACATGCCCTTATTGGCTGAACGTTTCCTGGTCAAAGAAGACATCAGACATTCACCAGAATAGGAAACGCAGATTGCGCCATGGACAAAACATTCGATTTCAATATTTTCTCTGCAGGCTTCTTTAATAAAATCCAGACTTGATTCACGGGCAATGACCGCTCTTTCGATGCCAAGCTTTATACAGCTTCTTAAACCTTCAAGATTGTGGATATGCATTTGTGTTGAAGCATGAACTTCCAGATCTGGCAGTTTTTCTCTGATAAGACTTAATAAGCCCAGATCCTGTACCAGTAAAGCATCAACATTAAGATCATAATAAGCTTTAGCCAGTTCAAAGGCTTTCATTATTTCGTATTCATTCAATAAAGTATTAATGGTAATATAGACCTTTACATTTCTTAAATGAGCATAATCAATAGCCTGTTTAACTTCATCAAGCTCAAAATTATCCGCAAAAGCCCGGGCGGAAAATAAAGAACCGCCCAGATAGACGGCATTTGCCCCGTTATTTACTGCCTGTTTTAAACATTCAAAATTGCCGGCAGGTGCTAAAAGTTCTATTTTTTTCATAAAAGCTCCAGAAGAAACAGCTCCAGTTTCAGTTTTTCATCGATCAGACTGTTCAATTTAAATCGGTAGTCCAGTTCGCTCAGCTTATTAAGCAGATTCATTATTTCTTTCAGATTAAAATTATCCAGCGCCTCATAGGCCTTTTTCAGCCTGTATGAGCTTTTTGTGCCTACTATATTCATGATATCGCTGTCCTTATAGCCAATAGAATGATAATAGCCAACGCTGTATAAAAACCTCAGCTGGGCTGCAACAAGCGCAATAATACCCAGAGGGCTTTGTCCCTGTTTAAGCATTTTATTAATATGAATCATCGAAGAACTTAAATTTTTAGAAGTTATCGCATTGATCAGTTTAAAAATATCTTCTTCATCCTTAACACTTATTAAGGCTTTCAGGGCATATATATCGATTTCCTCAGGATAGAGCTTAAGTATTTCAATATTGCGGTTTAAAAGATCCATGTCACCCATTGAATTATTAAAAAGATAAGAACTACATTCATAATCAAGCTTAATGCCAGCTTCCTTTAAAGCTCTTTTTCCATAATTATAGAAATCCTGACCCTTCAGATGTTCCATCCTTAAGACATTCGCATTAGAAGCGACATCTTTAAACAGCTTCAGTTTTTCATTAAATTTATCTTCCAGAGTATAAAATATCAGATCACATTCAAATAAAGGATTATGAACATAGTCCAGAAGATCATCTATATCCTTCTTCTCATATTTAGAAATCAGAAATGGTGCATCCTTTACCAGTACAATAGAAAAACTCTGAAAAAGATCAATCTGCCGGCAGGCGTTAAGCATCCTGCCAATTGAAAAGTCAGGCATTGAACCATCAAGTTTTATAACCGAAGCACCCTCTTTATTACTTAATTCTTTAAGTTTTTCTTTAATAAGATGCGTTTCTTCACCCTTAATAATATAAATCATACCTAAATATTATATTAAAAGACCCTCTTTCCTCCAACATAAGTTTCAAGAACTTTAATATCCTTTATCCTGTTTACATCACATTTTTCTATCTTCTGATCAACTACGACAAAATCAGCCAGATAGCCTGATTCAATTGCACCCTTTATACTTTCTTCAAAAGAGGCATAGGCTCCATTAACAGTAAACGAATCAATTGCTTCATTTACTGTTAATGCTTGTTCTTTAAGGTATGGACCGGTACTATCTATTGAGGTACGGGTAACAGATAACTGAATACCTTTTAAAACATCAGGCATTTCTACCGGACAGTCAGAGCCGTTTGATGCCTTACATTTATCAAAGAGATATTTGAAATTATAGGATGTTGAGGCCAGGTCTTTGCCAACTCTATCCTCCACAATATGATTGTCATAATCCAGGAATATCGACTGAATATAGGCGTGAAGACCAAACTCAGAGAATTTCGCAAGCTGATCAGATCGGGTAATCTGGCAATGCACAACGCCATGTCTTTTGTTTTTACAGTCCATATCTTTATATTTGTCCAGTATGACATCCAGTATGCCATCGCCAATGGCATGTATGGCAATCTGCATATTATGGCTGTCGCCATATTCCATAAAATCATAAAGCTCTTCTTTTTTTAATACAGCCAGTCCCCTCACGCCTGGTGCATCATTATAATCCCTTGATAAGAGTGCCGTTCTGGCGCCCAGTGAGCCATCACTTATTAGCTTCAGAGGGCCTATCTTAAAATATTCATTGCCAACACCAGTATGATATCCTTTATTTATAAATTCCTTTAAGTCTTCAATCTTCAGAAACTGTGACTGTTCATATATGCGTACCGTAAGTTTTCCTTCATCTCTTAATTCCTCAAGAGCTTTAAGCGCATCATGATAATCATCGTTGGCACTTAAAAAATCATCGCTGTGTACTGAGGTAATCCCATAGCTGTTAACCTTCTTCTGAGCTTTCAGAATATAGTTCTTGATATCATCCTTGTTACATCTTGGCAGACAGTTATATAAAGGATAAACGGAGTTTTCCTTAAAAATACCATTTTCAATATCTACATCACTGTCTGACTGCTTTATTGGGCAAAGTTCCAGGGCTTTAGAATTTGCTACCGCAATATGGCCACAGGCTCTGGTAATGACAATAGGAATATCACTGCTGACACTGTCAAGATCAGCTTTAGTCGGAAATCTTTTAACATCTTCAAAATAATCATGATTCCAGCCTCTGGCAATAATCATATTTCTGTCAGTATATTTTTTAAGTTCATCAAGCATCTCTTTTAAAGAAGAAGTATGTTCATATAATGAAACATTGGCCAGAAACTTGCCATAGTTTACCAGGTGCATATGTGAATCAATAAAGCCAGGATATACAGCTTTACCATTAAGATCAACATAATCACCTTCATACTTTAAAGCTTCTTTTTCTTCACCTACATAGATAAATTTATCCCCATCCACCACAAAGGCATCAGCCTTTGTGCCATAGATATCTGCGTTATAATAAATTTTCATAAAGCCTCCACTTATTAATATCTATTTTACAAAACTCAGCACTTTATTCCTAGATGTTACAAAACAATAATCTTTTATGCAGAAAACGCTGATTGTACCATTTTCCTTTGTAGAAAAGATATTTACCTGATATTTATTAAGTGTATCTACAGTTTCAGGGGATGGATGAGCGTATTTACCATTAGTAGAGATTATGGCAGTCTTGAGATTAAGCGTACCTATAAAATATGGATCTGAAGAAGTGTTAGAACCATGATGGCCAGTTAATAGAATATCAGTATCTTTAAGATCGTATTCAGCTGTAAGTATATTCTCTACAGTTTTGGATATGTCGCCTGGTATAAGAACACTAAGGTCATTGTATTCATATAAATAAACCAGAGAGTTATCATTTTTGTTGTCATAGCTGCCGGCATAAAGATATTTTAAATAGTATTCATCCAGATCTATTCCTTCTGTTATTATATTTTTTACCTTAAAGTCTTTCTGCAGACTTTCTAAATTTCCACTGTGATCTTCATCGTCATGCGAAATAATGACATAGTCAAGAGTATAGATTCCTCTTTTATACAGTTCTTTCTTAAGTTTATGGTAATTATATGAAGAACCCGTATCAATAAGGATATGTCCTGAATCTAAGGAATAATTTAAATATGTCGCATTTCCCTGTCCAACATCAAAGAATGAAATATATGGAAATATAGTATTAAGTGGTATTAATAATAATAAAATTATTACTGTCATTTTAATTCTCTGGTTTATTTTGAATTTATAGAATATAAAATAAATGATAATTAAAATTATTGCTGGAATATATCCCCTTAGAGAAAATGTCGTCTTTGAAAAAATAAAACTGAATATATTTATTATTATTAAATAAATATCATCACTGATTTTAAAAATAAAAGTAATAAGAGAAACAATAAATAATATAATCCTTAATTTAATTAAATATCTGTAAATAAATAAACTTAATAAATTAGTTTCATAAAAGAAGAAGGACTGGATTACCAGTATTAAAGATCTGTCTTCTTTTAACTGGCTGTTATATAAATATGAAAAGATTAAAGATAAGAGAATTGAATTATTTAATAAAAGATTATAATTAATTATTAATAAAACAATTATTTTAATACTTAATTTATCAATTCCTTTAATTCTGTCTTTAAGAATAATATCGATAATAATAAGATAAAACTTAATGTCAAAACCATAGAACAAGTAATAAACAGCCAGTAATAATAATGACAGATATCTGTTTTTTCGGTTAATACTGAGCAGAATATAATAAAACGCAAAACCATAACCCAGATATTCAAGTTCTATATTTTCACTGTAGGAATTGAATAGTATTTTATTTAGATATCCTTTAGCCTCTGCTGAAAATGAATTTAGTCTCTTTGCTGTAAACTGTCGTGTCTTTAGATTAAATAAATATTTTATATTGTTTTTATCATATTCTTTAAAACGATAATTATATTTAAGCGTATTTTCTTCTTCAATTTTATTATCAGATTTTATTAATATAACATCGCCTACATTAAGATCTTCATATATTAGTTCTTTGTAAAATAATTTATCGACAACTACATAACTGTTCTTTGTTTCTTCAACTATGCCAACAGGAATAAAATCAATATTAATTATGTTTGTAAAAATAATAATTATTAATATAAAGATAAAAAATAAAGAATCTTTTTTATTTATAATGAATAAAAACAATACGCTGAGTATTAAAATTAATATATTCTGAAAATAAATATTCAGTATTAAAAGTACAGCTGTTTTAAACAGAGATAAGTTCTTTAAGTTCTTCATACTTTTTTTCTCCTATCCCGTTTATTTTTATAATATCTTCTTTACAGTGAAATGGGGTTTTATTTCGATATTCAATTATTTTGTCAGCAGTTTTATCTCCTATTCCCGGCAATGTAATAAGAGATTCTTTATCAGCCGTATTGATATTTATCAGCCTGTCATCTTGTTTTTTTAATTCTACGACTAATCCATCATATAGTGGATAGTCTTCAGAAAACACCGAAGTATCGCTGTCTTCATAAAGTACAGCTACTTTTAACAGATCTGCATAGCTGCTTCCCTTGATGAGTTTTATATCTTGTTCATAAGGCAGATAGCCAGTAAGACTTATATGCAAAAAAGACTCTTTATAGCTTGAATAACTTGTTTCATTCAGTTTAAAAAAGAGTGATAAGAGGCATAATAATATAAAAAGGATTCTTCCTGAAATGTTCCGCATAATATATTATTGCGGATTTTTAGGAAAAATCCTCACTTTTTTTGAAATTTTTACTTAATTTCGACGATTTTTACATCATATGGCTCATCTACTTCAACAGTTACGATAGAGCCTACCTTCTGTTCAAGGATGGCTTCAGCCAGTGGAGTAGCATTTGAAACCTTGCCATTAAGCGGATCTGCTTCAACTGTACCGACGATGGTGAAAGTGATTTTTTCATGCGTATCCATTGGTTCAACAGTTACGGTCGAGCCAAGTCTCACATAGTTGGTTCCACGATTTTCAGAAATAACTTCGGCATTTCTGATCATGTGCTCCAGTTCTTTGATACGGGCTTCTACCTGAGCCTGTTTATCTCTGGCAGCATCATAATCAGCGTTTTCACTTAAGTCACCCTGTGCACGGGCAGCCTTTAAGTCTTCAATTACTTCGTTTCTTACGACATGGACCAGGTTATCATATTCTTCTTTTAGTTCTTTAAGTCCTTCTTCAGTGACGTAGAATTTTTCATCTAGCATGTTTATATCTCCTGTTTTCTAATTTCACTAAGCTATTATACTATTGATTTTGGTAATCAACAAATCAATTGCGACATTATTTGCCTTGCCTTCCGGTATTATAATATCGGCATATTTCTTTGATGGTTCTACAAAATCCTCATGCATGACTCTGACGGTTGTCGTATACTGTTCAACTACATTGTCGAGATCTCTGCCTCTTTCTTTTACATCTCTTAAAAGTCTTCTGATAAAGCGGATATCGGCAGCTGTATCGACAAAGACCTTGATATCAAGCTTATCGCGGATTTCTTTTTCTTCCAGTACAAATAAACCCTCAATAATAATTACATCTGATGGCTCTATTCTTTCTGTTATATCGGAACGGTTATGCACAGTATAGTCATAGGTAGGCTTCGATATTGAATAGCCGGCAATCAGTTCATCGAGCTGTCGATTCATCAGCATATGATCAAACGCAAAGGGGTGATCATAGTTGGTCTTTTTTCTTTCTTCAAATGTCAGATGAGACTGATCCTTGTAGTAGTCATCTTCTCTGATAATTGTAACCGAATTTGTTGGCTTGAAAGTATTGTAGAGTATCTGGGCAATAGAAGTTTTGCCAGAAGCTGAACCACCTGCCAGTCCTATCAGTATTGGCTTTTTATTTGCACGCAACATATTTGTTCGCAATATATTCGTTGCCTTCTTCAACGGTTGAGAAATGAGTCTTGCCGTCAATTCCGCAGATATCACCGACAAAATAGAAATAGTCGGTATCATTTGGATGCAGGGCGGCATAGATAGCCTTTTCACCAGCTGAGGCGATTGGACCTATAGGCAGACCAAATTTAGTATAGGTGTTATATGTTTCACCATCTTCGGTATAAGCCAGGTTCAGATCTCTGTCTACCATCAGGCAGGAATCCTTATCCAGACCTAAAGAGTAACAGGCAGTTACTGATGACCTTAACATATCCGGATATTCAAAACGATTATAGAATACTGAAGCTATATCAAGCATATCCTCGTCATTGCCTGATTCCCATTCCAGAATGGAAGCCAGTGTAAATATTTCATGAACAGTAGCCTTTTTATAAGATTTTGTTTCAATATGATAGATTTCTGGGGCATTTTCAAAGTCATTCGAATATTCATAATAGACACTCAAAGTCTTGTCCAGGAATTTTCTGGTAATCTCATCAAAAGATGAATCATCATAGAATTCATAAGTACTTGGGAATAGATAACCCTCCAGAGGATGCCTTATATCTTCATTTAAGATATCTTCT
>JBJFHC010000131.1:0-3400 GCA_051893275.1 Erysipelotrichaceae bacterium
TTGCCAGAGAATTTATTAATGCCCAGGGTGGCTTTGAAAAATTTGCCGAATGGGGTCTTTATTAGCCTAACTTGTATAGCTTATCCGTACATGTTATACTAGTATTGGTAAAGTTATGGCAAAATATCAGGAAATATACGAAAGACTAAGGGCTAAAATAATCAACAAAAAATATAAGCCAAATACTTATCTGCCAGGTGAATATGAGCTGATGGAGCAATACGGCACTTCCAGAGATACTATCAGAAAAGCTCTGAATCTGCTTTCTTTAAACGGCTATATTCAGAAAGAAAAAGGTAAGGGTTCCCTGGTACTTGATACCTCGATTATTTCATTCCCAGTATCTGGATTAACCAGTTATAAAGAACTCGAGGAAGCTAATATTGTAAAATCTACAAAGACACATGTCGTTGAATTCAACTTAATGAAAGCAGATGATGAAATGAAAAATCTGCTTTATATGGAAGATGGCTATGTATATAAAGTAGTAAGAGTGCGAGAAATTGAAGGGCAGAAGATTGTACTGGATACTGATTTTCTTAATGCGAATATTATTAAGGGCCTTGAATTCAAACATGCTCAAAATTCTCTTTATGAATATATAGAAAATGATCTGGGACTCAAAATTAGTTTTGCCCGTAAAGAAATAACCGTAATACCAGCCACCGAAGAAGATAAACGGCTTCTGGATATGAAAGATTTTGATTTATTGGTTTCCGTTAAATCCTATGTCTATCTTGATGACGCCACACTGTTCGAATTTACAGAATCCAAGCACAGACCAGACAAGTTCAGATTTATTGATTTTGCCAGAAGAGACAAGACTCAGAAAATGTAGCAACCGGCTACATTTTTTAATTTATTATCAAAACATGTACGTACATGTTGACACCTTCACGTACTCGTTGTATATTAAATATGTAGGATGTACGTACATGTTGGCCAACAAGTCAGACATCAGGCTATTTAAAGGAGAAAAGTTGAAATGGCAAAATTTACAAAAGATGCTGCCGAACTGTTAAAGCTGGTAGGTGGCAAAGAAAATATTCAGGCAGTTACTCATTGTGTAACGCGTATGCGCTTTGTACTAAGAGATCCTTCAAAAGCCGATATAGCCGCGATTGAAGACTTGCCAAGTGTTAAGGGGACTTTCACTCAATCAGGTCAGTTCCAGGTAATTATTGGCAACGAAATACAGGAGTTCTATAATGACTTCGTTAAAATATCTGGAATTGAGGGTGTAAGTAAAGAAGAAGTCAAGCAGACAGCCAAGTCACAACAGAACACTATTCAGAAAATCATGTCTAATATGGGTGAAATTTTCGCTCCAATCATCCCTGCCCTGATTGTTGGCGGTCTTATCCTGGGATTTAGGAATGTAATTGACTCGATGGCCATAATGGAGGGAGGAACCAAAACACTATGTCAGGTTTCACAATTCTGGAGTGGAGTAGATCATTTTCTCTGGCTGATTGGTGAAGCAATCTTCCACTTTCTTCCTGTAGGCATTGTATGGTCAATTACCAAAAAGATGGGTACAACTCAGATACTTGGTATCATCTTAGGTATCACTCTTGTATCACCTCAGCTGTTAAATGCTTATGCAGTAGCAGGTACCGCAGCTGCTGATATCCCTGTATGGGACTTTGGCTTTGCGACTGTGCAGATGATAGGCTATCAGGCTCAGGTAATTCCAGCTATGCTGGCTGGTTTCACTCTGGTATATCTTGAGAAATTCTTTAGAAAAATATCTCCTAGCTATGTATCTATGATTGTGGTTCCATTCTGTTCACTCTTGATTGCAGTTATTCTGGCACATACTGTACTGGGCCCTATTGGATGGACTATCGGTGACTGGATTTCTCAGGTTGTATGGGCTGGATTAAATTCGCCGGTTAAATGGCTCTTTGCGGCAGTATTTGGCTTTGTTTATGCACCGCTGGTTATTACTGGTCTTCACCACATGACAAACGCTATAGATTCGCAGCTGATTGCTTCATTCGGTGGAACTAATCTCTGGCCTATGATAGCACTTTCTAATATAGCTCAGGGTTCAGCTGTACTTGCGATGATCGTACTGCAGAAAAAGAACGAGAAAGCTCAGCAGCTGTCAATCCCGGCCTGCATCTCATGCTATCTTGGCGTAACAGAACCAGCGATGTTCGGTGTAAATATAAAATATGGTTTCCCATTCATTTCGGCAATGATTGGCTCAGCTATCGCTGCCATGTTCTCAGTCAGCACAGGTGTAACAGCCGTATCTATTGGTGTTGGAGGACTTCCGGGAATTCTATCTATATTCCCTCAGTATATGCTTAAGTTTGCCATAGCAATGTTAATCGCAATTGTAGTTCCATTTGTTTTAACATTCATGATGGGCAAAAAGAAGCTCTCAGAACAAGATTTAAACGGTAAATAATCAGAAAGGCGGCTATGAATAATTTTAAAGATAAAGTAGTATACCAGATTTATCCCAGATCATTTAAAGACTCTAATGGTGATGGATTTGGTGACATCAAAGGAATAACACAAAAACTGGATTACCTCAAACTGCTGGGAGTAGACTATCTATGGATCTGTCCCTTCTTTGTATCTCCTCAGAATGATAATGGGTATGATGTTGCGGATTACCGCAGCATCGACCCTGCATTCGGCACCATGGAAGATGTCGAAGAACTGATAGCTGAAGCAGCCAAAAGAAATATATACCTGATGTTCGACATGGTCTTTAACCACTGTTCAACCGAACATGAGTGGTTCAAAAAAGCGCTTGCCGGAGATAAAAAATATAAAGACTATTTCTACTTCAGAAAACCGGTTGAAGGTCATATGCCAACAAACTGGATCAGCAAGTTCGGTGGTCCAGTATGGGAATATGTTCCTGAATTTGATGAATACTATCTTCATCTTTTCGATAAAACACAGGCCGATCTTAACTGGTTTAATCCAGATGTTAGAAATGAACTATGCGATATTCTAAACTTCTGGATCGATAAAGGTGTTAAAGGTTTCAGATTTGATGTGGTAAATCTTATTTCCAAACCAGATGAATTCATCGACGACTACGAAGGAGATGGCAGAAGATTTTATACTGATGGGCCAAGAATTCATGAATACCTTAAATACATGAACGGAAAAACCTTCGGCAACGGAGATTTCATTACTGTAGGTGAAATGTCGTCTACATCAATTGAAAACTGTCGCAAATATTCTGGTGAAAATGAACATGAACTCTCTATGGTTTTCAATTTTCATCACTTAAAAGTCGATTACCAGGATAAACAAAAATGGACATCAATGCCTTTTGATTTCAAAGAACTGAAAGAACTCTTTGTAAAGTGGCAGCTTGGCATGCAGGAAAATAAAGCCTGGAACGCCTTGTTCTGGAACTGTCATGATC
>JBJFHC010000132.1:0-3397 GCA_051893275.1 Erysipelotrichaceae bacterium
CCAATATCCCTTAAGCCCATCGCACCGATTATGGATTCTATAATCGCATGCAGCAAAACATCCGCATCAGAATGGCCTAATAGCCCCTTTTCATAAGGGATCTTAACCCCACCTATTACAAGGTCTCTTCCTTCAACCAGCTTATGTGTATCCTGTGACTGTCCTATACGCATTGTTCAAACTCCTTTATATCATCTATTACCTTGACACCACATTTCGCAAGTCTTTCTCTTGAAACATGGCCAGCTGATGTAAGTATACACTTAACACCCATCGCTTCAGCTACCTCAAAGTCATGTTCGCTGTCGCCTATATAAATATAATCCTCTGGATCTTTATCTTTGATAAAATCTCTGGCAATATGTATCTTAGAATCAGCATAGATATCTGTAATACCCAGTATTTCATCAAAATAATAATAGATACCCAGCTTCTTAAGATGCTCAATCAGGATATCCGTTCTTGATGCCGAAAGAACGATATTCTTTAAACCCTTCCTTCGATTAGACTCCAGAACCTCAATAACACCATCAAAAAGCTTTGTTTCATCAAGATGTTCCTTATAGTAATCCTGAAACTCTCTTCCTACTACATACCAGTCCAGTTTATCAAAGTTAAAACCAACTCTTCTATAATAGTCAATAACCGGAAAACCAAAAACATCCTTATATTCTTTTTTAGACACAATATCTCTGTTAAGATACTTCTTAACCAGCCTGTTTAAAGAAGCAATGCACAGATCAATATCGTCTACCAGTGTTCCGTTAAAATCAAAGATTACATATTTCATCCCTACAATTATACAAGAAAAAAAGATGGATTCTAGTCCATCTTAATAATCATCGCTGTCAAAATCCTTCATTGAATAAGAAGAACTGTAATCCTCTTCCTCGTTCTCCTCTTCAGATTCCTCGTCCTCTTCCAGATCAATCTTCGAAATATCAATATAGTGCTCCTCGAATTTTCTTCTGGAACGCAGATCCCACTTATTGTCCTTAAGCTGAACAAAACGCGAATCCAGAGTCAGATCTGAATAAAATTGCGCAACCAGATCCTCAGAAACCTTAGTTTCCTTCAGAACATCCTCCCAGAGTTTATTAAACGCAATCGCCCTCTTCTTCTTAGCCATAATATCATAGGCTGCGTCACTCATTGATTTGTATGTACCCATCTATTTCTCCTGTATCAAAGTAATTTCTATCCTGTATATTGCTTCCTCTAAAGAGTAAGCAATAGTTATTATAGACTGATTTTGAATAAATTCAACAATTTTTACCTCAAAATGAAGACTTCCTTCACTTGAAAACAGCTCAATGAAAGAATTTTCATATTGACATAAGTGTATAAGCGTCCTATGATCACTTGCCTTCGAATAAATTTCGGCACATCCATCTCCAATGTTTACTGTATTAAATGAACCATAGCCATCGATGTAAGAAAAACAGTTTATATCATTACTGTCCACTATAGATTCATTTACAGTTTCAGCATTTATAATTCGAACAGAAATTTTCATGAAACAAGTTTAACATCAATACTTCATGAAGTCAAAACAGTGTTATCATTATTCCATGAAAATAAGAAACGCAAATGTCAAAGACGCTAAGCAGATACATGATATTTATGGAACATATGTACCATATGACTATGTTACTTTTACTATTGATAATCCAGATATAGATACTTATGCCCAGAATATTATCGATTACTCAAAACACTACCCTTATCTTGTGGCAACAGATGATAACGATAATATTTTAGGCTATGTCTGTGGTCATCCCTTCAGACCTCATGATGCCTATAAATGGAATGTTGAGTCTACAATTATTTTGAGTAAAGATGCTCCAAAAAGATCAGGCATTGCGACCAGACTCTATGAAGAATTTTTTAAGCAGCTGAAAGAAAAAGGCTATAAATTTGTCTATGCCGTCATCTGTGACAATAATGAAACATCAATCCTCTTCCATGAAGCCTTAGGTTTTAAAAAAGCCGGACATCTTCAAAATGCCGGCTATAAACTTGGTAAATGGATTGGCGTCTATTTCTACGTTCTGCAGATAGACACACTTGATACAGTAAGAGAACCTTTTTAATAAAGATCTTTAATTCTCTTAGCCAGACCCTTAAGGGCATGTAAAGGAGTAGAACAGATCGCAATACGAATACCCTTATTAACCTTGACCGCATAGATACGGTCATTTAATAAGGCCTCATGGATTCTGCTTAACTCAGCTGGATCATCAATCTTTAAGGTTACAAAGAAACCTTCCTTATATGGATAATACTCAAGACCACACTCATCAGCTTCAGAGGTAAATAAATCACCACGTTTTTTAAGCATTGAAACATATTCTTCTCTTTCCTTAAAGTATTCATCCCTATGATCCTTTAAGACATTGGTAATATTTACCATGGCACCATTATTGACATTGGACCAGACACATCTGGCCTTCTTTTCAAATACAGCCTCCAGGCTATCTACAATTTCCTTACTCTTATTAAGAATAATCAGCGAACCAAGTCTTTCACCATAATAAGAGAAAGTCTTGGAAGTAGAGAAGGCAACCAGCACAAGTACATTATCACTGATATTGTTGAAAGCCTCCATATAGTCTCTTGAATGTTCATAATCAACTGAATAATCAATATAGGCCACATCATTAAGAATTACTACCTCACTTGTCTTAGATAATTCATTAGCGCAATCGATAATCTTTTCAAACTCAGCTTTAGTATAAGAATAACCGGTAGGATTATGACATGGTGAATTTAAGACAATAAATACCTTGCCAGACTTAGCTGTCTCTTTCATCTTTGCACAGATATCATCAACATCAAAGACATTATAGTTTACAATATTCAGATGGTTATCATTAGCCATCAGCTTATATGAACCCCAGCCGATATGTGGAAGAAGAATATTATCTCCCTCATCTAACAGACAGGAAATAGCCAGATAAAGTGCACCAGTGCCGCCGCTTGTGGCAATAGCGTCTTTTGCCAGATTTACCTTGCCCTTTAAAGCCCAGTCCATCGAAGCATCCAGATACTCTCTGTTGCCCTGTAAGCCAGCTGCATAGGCAGCCTTGACAGTACTTGGAAGCTTGGCTTCATTATCGAAAACCACTTTATAGGCAACAAGTACATCATCTTCATTCTTTAAAGAACCAACCGAACAGTTTACTGAATTGCCTTTTCCAAGTCTTTTTTCATCTTCTTTCATTCTGGCAACAATACCAAAGACATTGTCTACCAGCCTATTTGGATCACAGTGTTTCTTAATAAAAGCCATAAAACTTACCTCTCTTACAATATAGAGATATTATATTACTTGTTTCAAAAACTAAGAAAACATTTTCAATAGAAATAAAATATTTACAATAGTTAAGCGCTTACA
>JBJFHC010000133.1:0-3393 GCA_051893275.1 Erysipelotrichaceae bacterium
GTGAAACCGGTTCAGGCAAGTCTACGCTTGTGCAGCATTTAAATGCGCTTCTTTTGCCAAATAAGGGTAGACTGGTAATTCTGGATCATGAAATAGAAGCCGATAAGAAGAATAAGGGTCTTAAGTCTTTAAGAAAAGATGTCGGCCTGGTTTTTCAGTTTTCAGAATATCAGCTTTTTGAGGAAACTATTTTAAAGGATGTGGCCTTTGGACCAAAGAATTTTGGTGATGATGAGGAAACTGCCTTAAATAAGGCTAAAAAAGCTCTAGAGCTTGTCGGCATACCAGAAAGCTACTATGAAAGATCGCCTTTAGAGTTATCTGGCGGTCAGAAAAGAAGAGTGGCTATTGCCGGTATTATTGCGATTGAGCCAAAGATTCTTGTACTCGATGAACCTACAGCTGGCCTAGATCCAGTTGGCGCAATGGAGATGATCAATCTTTTTATTTCACTGAATAAGAATCTTGGTACTACCATCATTATTGTTTCGCATGACAACGAGGTGGTTTATAACTATGCAGATAATGTGGTACTGATGGCTGATGGAACTGTACGATATTCAGGAGATACTTTAAGTCTTTTCAATAACGATGAGCTGGTTAAGAAATTTAATCTTCTGGAACCAAGGCTGGTTAAACTTAAAAGAGAATTAAGAGAAAAGGGTTTTAAGATAAATGATGATGTAAGAACCCTGCCTGAATTAGCCAAGGTAATTGCCAGGGAGGTGAAAAAATAATGAATAAATTAGTTTTTGGTAAATATATTCCTATTGATTCGCCTATCCATCGTTTAGATCCCCGAACCAAGATCATTGCGCTTTTTATTGTGATTATCGCCATATTTATTCCATCAAGCTGGTGGTGTTATCTTTTCCTGGGTGTTATTCTTTTGATTACGGTACTGATGTCTGGTTTAAAGCTTTCTTTTGTCTTTAAGGCTTTTAAGCCAATGATGTTCATGATGGTATTCTTATTGATTGTGAATATGATTTCAGTAAAGACTGGTTATGTGCTAATCAGTATCGGTTCTTTTGAAATCTGGTCGGATGCGATATTTAATACTTTGTTTATTGTAGTCAGATTACTGTTGATGATTATGCTTACAACCTGTCTGACGGCAACAACCAAGCCTTTGGATCTTACTCTGGGCATTGAATATCTGCTTACACCACTGAAGAAACTGCATTTCCCTGCCCATGAGGTAGCGATGATGATTTCTATTGCCTTAAGATTTATTCCTACCATTATTGAGGAAACGATGCGTATTATGAATTCGCAGAAATCAAGAGGTGTTGATTTTGAGGAAGGTAAGCTGAAAGAAAAGATTCAGGCAATTCTATCACTGGTAGTGCCTTTATTTTCGGTGGCTTTTGAAAGAGCCTATGAACTGGCTGATGCCATGGAAGCCAGAGGCTATATTCCGGGTGCTGAGCGTACAAGATACAGAAAGCTTAAATTCAGAGTAACTGATTATCTGTTTATTCTGGGTTCAGCTGTCATAATGGTTTTAATGATTCTTTCCAGGTTTTATCTTTAATGCGCTACAAGGTTAATATTGCCTATGATGGTACAAACTATCTGGGTTTTCAGGCTCAGCCTCATAAAAATACTATTCAGGATACTATAGAGAAAGCCCTCATGCAGATACTGCATCTGGACCAGAGAATCATCATGGCTTCAAGAACAGATGCAGGTGTACATGCCCTGGATCAGGTTTTTCATTTTGACATAGATGAAAAACTTGACTGTTTCAGGCTGAAGGGTTCCTTTAATGCCGTACTTCCCAAGGATATTCATGTAAATAGTGTGGAAGAGGTGGACGAGAGTTTTCATGCGAGGTTTTCGGTTAAGTCGAAGACTTATATTTATCTGATCAATTATGAGGAGTTTTCGCCTTTTCTGATTAACAGAGCCTATCAGTGCAAGTATCATCTGGATATTGATAAGATGAGGGAATGTTCCAGACTGTTTCTTGGTGAGCATGATTTTTCTTCTTTTAGTACTTCTACATATGAGGAAAAGCCAGACCAGAGAAGAACTATCTATGATTTTGAGATAATAAACCAGTCCAGCAATCTTTTAATGATTAAGATTACCGGTGATGGTTTTTTAAGAAATATGGTCAGAATTATTGTTGGTTCACTAATTGAAGTGGGAAGGGGCAAGAAGAGTATTTCAGATATTGAGGAGATGCTTAATAATCCCTGCAAGTCGACAAGAAGATATAATATTGTGCCAGGTGGTCTATATCTGGCTAAAATAAACTATAATTAGAGAGAAGGAGATTTTTACAATGTATAAAAAATATTTGGATATAAGAAGTGACATTAAAGAGGCGATTGAAAATAATAAGCCGGTTGTGGCTTTAGAGTCAACGATTCTATCCCATGGCATGCCTTATCCGGAGAATCTGGAATTTGCCCATAATGTGGAGAAGATTATTAGGGAAGAGGGTGCAGTGCCAGCCACCATTGCGATTATTGGCGGTAAGATTAAGGTTGGCTTAAGCAATGAAGAACTGGAGATTATGTGTAAAGCTGAAAATGTCGGCAAGGTTTCAAGAAGAGATTTGCCTATTTATATCTCTACCGGAAAAACCGGTGCCACAACTGTAACTACCACCATGATTGGGGCAGCTATGGCGGGTATTAAGTTTTTTGCGACTGGCGGACTTGGTGGAGTGCATCGTGAAGCTCAGGAAACCTTTGATATTTCGGCTGACCTGCAGGAACTGGCTCATACTTCGGTGGCGGTAATCTGTGCAGGTGCCAAGGCTATTCTTGACCTTAATCTGACCATGGAATATCTTGAAACATTTGGTGTTCCAGTGCTGGGACTTAGAACTGATTATCTGCCTGCTTTCTATTCTAAATCTTCTGGTTTAAAGCTTGACTATAACTGTAAAGATGAGGCTGAGGTGGCTAAAGTAGTAAGAACCAAATGGGAAATGGGTCTTGAAGGTGGTGTTGTCATCGGCAATCCTATTCCTGATGAATATGCCATGCCAAATGAGGAAATCAATGTCTATATCGAAAAGGCACTGAAGATGTGTAAAGAGAAGGGTATTAAAGGCAAGGATACTACACCATTCCTTCTGGCAACCGTCAAGGATCTGACGGGTGGCGATTCGCTTAAGGCCAATCTGGAACTGGCCTACAATAATGCCAGGGCAGCGGCAAAAATTGCGAAGTCTTATTTTGAAGATTAATGTAAAAACCTCTTAACGGAGGTTTTTATTTTTGAGTCATTTGTCTTGATTTTCTTTACCATTAAAAAAATGTTCTTTTTGTGTGGTATAAATAAATCGTTTAAATATTTAAACGAAAGCTTTTATGGATAAAAACGATGTTGTAACAATGGCGAAGCAGTTTGAGGACTGCCGTAAGATAATGA
>JBJFHC010000134.1:0-13930 GCA_051893275.1 Erysipelotrichaceae bacterium
AACAAATTTACGGTCCAGAGCTCTGGCAACTGATTTTGCCAGCGAAGTCTTACCTACACCTGGATGCCCTACAAGACAAAGAATTGGTGATTTAAGCGAATTGGTCATCTGCTTAACAGCCAGATATTCCAGAATTCTTTCCTTTACCTTCTCTAATCCATAGTGGTCTTCATTTAAAATGTCAGCCGCTTTCTTTAAATCCTCATTATCCTTAGACTTGGTATACCATGGGATATTCAGAAGCCACTCAATATAGGAACGGGTAACACCTGACTCACCAGCTGCAGCCGGCATGATTTCAAACTTGCGTATTTCTTCTAAAGCCTTCTGCTTAACATAATCAGGATATGGATTGTCTTCGACCATCTTTCTGAATTTGTCAGCTTCAGAACCCTGATCATCGCCAAGTTCCTCCTTGATGGCTTTCAGTTTTTCTCTTAAATAATAATCACGCTGGGAAGCTTCCATAGACTTTCTGATTTTTTCATTAATCTCTTTTTCCAGATCTTCAATCATTCTGTCCTTATTAAGTTCAACTATCATTTTCTCCAGACGCTTCTCAATGACATTTTCCTCAAGATATTCCTGTTTATGATCATAATCGGACACAAAATTCTGAGCATAGCCATCGGCAATACTTGAAGCGACAATCGGATCAAAATTATTCAATAGATTATGACTTAGACCACCCAGCTTATTTAAAGAAGGATTGGCATTAAACTCATCTATGGCTCTGGTAGTAAGAATCTTTAAAGCGAGCTCATCACCATGTTCATCATCCAGCAGTTCAATTGTAGCAGTATAAATATCGCTGCTTAAATCAGCATCAATTATTCTGCATCTTGTCTGGCCAAGGAACGTAACCTTATAGTAGTCAGAACGCTTGCAGAGATTTTTAATCAGACATAAAGTACCAACTGAATAAATATTGTCGATACTTACATCATCCTGTTTAATATCTTTCTGACAGGCAACTACCGCCAGACAGCCATGTTCATTGGCATAGTTGACGGTTTTTATTGAATTTGTTCTTCCCACATCAATTCCTGTCTCCTGATGTGGAAAGATTATGGCACCTCTTGTACAGATGAGAGGATATGTATAAGTTTTTTTATTCATATAAACCTCCTGCTAACCAAGTGCTAGCAATTTTTTAATAAAAGACGCAAGCTGCGTCTTTTTCATTACTGTCTGATAAAATCTAATGCCTTCTGAATCTTAAGTTCTTCCTTTGCGTTACTTTCTGGAATATATTTCTTAATATCCTCTACAGGCATTGAGTAAGTTTCTCCCAGATCACTGTAATATTTATCGAGATCTTCATCACTTACATTCAGATTTTCAAGTTCCGCAAGCTTATTTAAACATAAGTTAGTCTTAACACGTTTCTCTGCATCAGGTCTAAAGGCGTTTCTTAGACCCTCAACATTTTCACCAAACATTGTTCTGAACTGTTCCATTGATAAGCCCTGAGCCATAAACTGCTGACCATATTCATTAATCATGTTATCGCACATAGAATTAATCATTACTTCTGGAATCTCAACTTTAGCTTCTTCAACCATCTTATTGATAGCTTCATCAAGAGCCTTGTTTTCAGCCCAGTCCTTACGTGACTTTAATAAATTTGCACGGTAGTATTCTTTCAGTTCATCTAAAGTATTGACATTTTCAATCTTGAGATCCTTAATCAGTTCTTCATCAAGTTCAGGCAAAACCTTTTTCTTGATTTCATGCAGCTTAACCTTGAAGACAACTGGCTGACCCTTGAGATCTTCTGCATGATAGTTTTCAGGAAAAGTTACATTGATTTCTCTTTCTTCCTCGGTCTTCATGCCAATGAGCTGTTCCTCAAAGCCTGGGATAAACTGGCCAGAACCGATAGTCAGTTCGAAGTTTTCACCCTTGCCGCCTTCAAATGGAACGCCATCCTTGAAGCCTTCATAATCAATTACCGAGATATCACCGTTTTCCAGTTCGCCCTCTTCCTTGATTTCCAGCTCAGCCTTCTGTTCCTTCAGCTTGTCAAGTTCAGCTTCAACATCGCCATCAGTTACCGAAACTTCTTCTACATGGTAGCCCAGATTCTTGTAGTCACCAAGCTCAACATCTGGTGGAACTGGACAGGTAAAGATAAAGGTACATGATGTCTCATTTACAGTACCAAGATTAAGTTCTGGTCTGTCAATCAGTTCAACATTATGTTCGTTAATAGCTTCTTCCAGTACTGACTGAGCAATTTCATCTACAGCCTCGTAACATACTGACTGTGGATTTATAACCTTTTTCAGGATATTCTTTGGGGCCTTGCCCTTACGGAAACCATCAATGCTGGTTTTGGCAGCTAATTTATTAAAAGCCTTATTATAAGCTTCAGCCCACTTTTCTCCATCTACCACCGAAGTAATTTCTACTTTGGCATTTTCTACTTTTTTTATTTCTGACATAAATAGTCCTCCATTAGCTATATTATTATAACAGAATTTATTTTTTTTACTATATTTAATAATCTTTTAGCACTAGTTCAGCACTTTATCAAGATAGGAAATAATGTTTTCAGCCAGCATTTCCCCTTCTTCTTTAATGTAGCTTACTGGCAAAGCCAGAAAACATTCCTTATATAGAAGATCCCTGGCCATCAGAAAATAAGAAGGCTCCTTCATATAGTGGTCACTTAATATCTTCAAAGCCACATTATAGCCCTCACTTTCCTCAGGAAGCATCACATAGCGGGGGATAAAGTCATATTCAAGACCATCCCTCAACATTGTATATTCATCACTTATTTCCTGTCTTACCAGTGATTCAACAAGAAGTACCTTGGCATTTATGAAACCATCAGACTTAAGATATTCATTACATAAATCATAATATTCCCTTAAATTAAGCTTATTCAGCTGTTCCACCGCCACAAGCTGTTTATATTCATTGTTTTTCAGATATTCTCTTATTTCATCTTCGCTTAACGTTTTATTTATATCTTTTTCAGGAAGCATAGCCTTAAAATCATTAAGCCTGTTCAGCACATCTTTTGGCACATAAGGTAAAGCCAGCTCATCATCAATAAGTTTCTGAGCCCTCTCATAATCCCCCGATTCAAGGGCTTTTTCAATATTTGAAACCAATTCTTTGTAATAATCCATGAAAATATTATACAATTCTAAGCGAGTTTGTAAATTAATACTGAATGAGGTGGATATGAATAAAATTGGTTTTTCTAATGAACGCTATGTTAAGGAACAGTCAAAGTTTATTTCCAAACGACTGGCAAAGTTCAATAAACTGTATCTGGAGTTTGGTGGAAAACTCTTTGATGACTACCATGCATCAAGAGTACTGCCGGGTTTTGAACCAGATGCCAAAATCAAAATGCTGCTCAAGATTAAAGACAAGGTCGAAGTGGTTCTTGTCATTAACGCCAATGATGTTGAAAGTTCCAAAACCAGAAGTGATATTGAAATAACCTACACTCAGGATCTTTTAAATAAAATCAGTGAATTTGAAAATGTTGGCCTAAGCGTCGGCGGGGTTGTCATTACCCATTTTGATAAACAGCTTAATGCCAAACATTTAAGAAAGAAACTGGAAAAGAAAGGTATCAAGGTAGCTTACCACTACATCATTGAAAATTATCCCAATGATGTCGATAAAGTACTTTCCAATGAAGGCTTTGGCAAAAATGAATATATACCTACTTCTAAAGATGTGGTAGTTATCACGGCGCCAGGACCAGGTTCTGGAAAGCTGGCTGTCTGTTTAAGCCAGATATATCACGACTCATTAAACGGTATTAAATCCGGCTATGCCAAATTTGAAACCTTTCCAGTCTGGAATCTGCCGCTGAATCATCCGGTCAATCTGGCCTATGAATCAGCTACAGTAGATCTGGATGATGTCAATATGATTGATCCTTTCCATCTGGAAAACTATAATCAGGTTACCATCAACTATAACCGCGATATTGAAGCCTTCCCTATCCTTAATGATCTTTTAACCCGCATTAACGGTAAACAGATTTATAAATCGCCAACCGATATGGGAGTCAATCAGATTGCCAGCGGTATTATCGATGATGAAATTATTAAGGAAGCTTCTAAGCAGGAAATCCTAAGAAGATATTATGATTCCCTGGTCAAAGCCTATAAGGAAGAAAAATATGCCGATGAAGTTGTGAAACAGGAAATCATCATGACCAAGGCCAATATTAAAAAAGAAGACAGAAAGGTTGCGGTTGTCGCCAATGAACTGGCCAGGAAAACCGGAGTACCATGCTGTGCCATTGAACTCAATGATGGCACCATTATTACCGGCAAGACTACTGAGGTAACCGGCTGCTGCTCAAGTGCGCTTTTAAATGCCGTTAAATATCTGGCTGGACTTCCTGATGTTGACTTAATTTCCAAGGAACTGCTGGAACCTATTCAGCATTTAAAAATTGAACATCTCAAATCAAAAAATCCCCGCCTGCATACCGATGAAATACTGGTTGCCATGGCTATCGGATCTAAGAATGATGAAAGATGTAAAAAAGCTCTGGATGCCCTTGATGGCTTAAAGAATACTGAGGTACATACTTCAGTAATTCTCTCCAGAACTGATAAAAATATTCTAAAGAAACTTGGTGTTCATCTCACCATGGAACCAAAAACTCAGATTAATTAGTCTTTACAACAATTGTCTTTAAAAGGACAGTCTGTACACTCGGGGTTTTTGGCCTTACATTTATATCTGCCAAAGAAAATAAACTGATGATGCAGCTTTCCCCAGGAATCTTTCGGGAAGAACTTCATCAGTTTTTTCTCTATTGTCAGTACATCATCATCCTTCTTTGCGATCATCAGTCTTTTTGAGACGCGGGAAACATGAGTATCAACCGCAAAAGCCGGATAATCGAAACAGTTACTTAAAACTACATTGGCCGTTTTTCGCCCAACTCCCGGCAAAGATTCGAGGTCTTCTCTTTCAGAAGGAACTTCACCATTAAATCTTCGGACCAGTTCCTTAGATAAGTTTATGATATTCTTTGATTTATTCTTATAAAGACCAATAGAATGTATCAGTCTGATTACATCTTCCTCTTCAGCAGCCGAGAGACTATAGGCATCGGGATACTTTTCAAAAAGAGCCGATGTAACCTTATTGACAGATACATCGGTAGTCTGGGCGGAAAGTACTACCGCAATCAGAAGCTCAAAACTGTTTTGATGATTCAGCTCACAATGAGCATCCGGATAGAGTTTATTCAGATTTTCAATAATATATTCCTTAGAACTTCTTTTCATTGTTCAGCACCGTTTCCACATAGGCTAATGAACGTTTACGATAGGCTTCAGCTGTTCTGAAGGCATCAGTCACTCTGCTGTCGCCGAATTTCTGACAAAGGTCAGATATTTTCTGCAGTTCAGTTGGTGACAGAGGTCTTGAAAAGAATTCTTCCGCAATATTATAGATATTACGATTCTCAACGATGGTATAGGTATCCGGATCAAATTCATAAAGCATCGATATATCAAAAGAAATACCCTTCTTTGATGGCTTTATGACCAGATACTTCTTTTCAACAAGCGCAGCAATAATGGAATCAATACGATTATTGTCATAGCCAAGCTTGGCTCTAAGATAATCATAGGACAGGGCCCGATTATTCTTGTTGGCCAGTTCAATCAGCATTAAAACCAGTGCCTCATCAGCTGAAAGATTCAGCTTATCAAAGTTCTCGAGTATCCAGTTTATGCCATTAAAATAGGATTCTTTATACCACTTTTTCATAAACTCTTTAATATCTCATCGATAAGCCTGAAAGCCTTATCTGATGCTTCCCTTACGTTATTGTTAAAATCACTGCCATCACCATCAAAAGCATCGCTGATACATTTAATAGACAGACATTTAACTTCATTCAGACTGCAGACACGGGCAATAGCCGCTATCTCCATATCACAAATCTGACAGCCAGCTTTATATCTGTTGAGCTTATCTTCTCTTTTTTCAATAAACTGATCGCCTGAGCAGCAGTTTACTTCCCTGATATCTTTTATGCCTTTGATAAATTCAATCATTGATTCATCAAGCGGGATAAATTCGTCACTATATTCAGCATATTGATGTGCCTTTACATCATCGATACATGAAGTATCAAAATCATAGTTCATACACTTCTTTACCACAAACAGTTCCTTGACTTTCAGATCAGGGTCTAAGGCACCGGTAACACCAAAATTTATGATGAGCGAACAGTTAAGTACTGAAATCATAAACTGAGTGGCTGCAGCTGCATCAATCAGCCCCCAGCCGGATTTAATCGCAAAAACTTCATTGCCATTTATCCGTGTAGAGTAATACTTGATCCTTCCATGGTATTTCTCTTCGATTGAATATGAACTTTTCAGAAAAGAAACCAGTTCTCTTTCAACCGCAATCACAATTCCTATTTTCATAACGCCTTCTTTCTGTTTATAAACAGTACCTTTTCATCTGGTACAAAGTCTTCAATATATCTCACTTCAAAATATCTTTCAAGCTTATCGATAAGTATTTCTGGCTTAAATAGATGCTGAAAATGATCTTCTTTCATCATTCCTTCGCTGGTATAGAAAGTAAAATGCTCATGAAGGCAGTCATCATCGGCATTGATAGTCCACTGATATGGCATATCTTCCAGATAACCTTCTTCAATATATTCTTCAGAGAATTCATTTAAGCGCTTAAGATGATGCATATCAAATATCAGTCTTCCATTATCGTTTAGATGATTATAGGCACACTTTATAAAACTGTCCAGTTCATCAACATTCAGATAATTAATTGAATCGCAGATACATAATATAAGATCAAACTTTTTATCCAGTTTATAATCTGACATATTCAAAAGAAGATATTCACCATCAAAATTGGCTTTTGAAGCTTCTTTCATCGAAGCTGAAATATCTGAGGCGATAACCTCATATCCTCTTTCTTTAAGTATGCCAGCCATTACACCTGTACCGGAAGCCAGTTCCAGACAGCTTTTAAAATCTTCTTCCAGAATATAGTCAAGCCAGAAATTAAGGCTTTCCTCATCCATCAGCAGGTAATCATAGTAATAGGCCAGATAATCATAGGCTTTCAGATTTTTATTATCAGATCCTTCCATAAGCCCTCCAGATTATATTTAGCTCTTTCTGAGCCGACAAAGACATGGACAACTATTTCACCCAGATCAATGAACTGCCATAATGAATCACGGTTGTCATCTTTTGATTTTACCTTCAGTTCATTTTTATAGGCCATTTCCTCTACTTCATCAATAATGCTGGCAGCTAAACGCGTATTTCTGGCTGAACAGATGACAAAGTAGTCAACATAGGGTGAAGTATTTCTAAAATCCAGAACTTCAATATCATCGCCCTGTCTTTCATCAATTTTCTGTATAATTTGTTTTAAGATATCACTCATGCAATAATTCCTTTTTTTCTTAAATATTCTTTATCAAGTTTAATGAGATATTCAAATCCCTCGTCAAGATTGTTTAAAGACCTTGAAACAACATCATCATCAATATGCCGGCTTTCTTCTCTTTTATCCGCAATATATAGAATCTTGCTTAAAGCGGTAGTGGATCTGCAGACTGTGTGGTTATAGATTGCTGTAAGCAGTTCTTTATCATCAATTCCATATGTTTCATAAAGATAATAGGGACAGCTGTGGGAATGCTTGATCGGCAAGGCTTCGCTCAGTTTATCCAGGTCATTATATTTTCGGAATATATTATCATGGAATTCCTCTTTTTCTTCCTTGGTCAGATCATGAAGAATACCAGATAAATATGCCTTATCGCCATCTTCTCCCGCACTTATGGCAAGTTCTTTAGCCAGTTTTGCGACTAAAAGCGAATGATTAAAGCGATGTTCGCTGAGTCTTTCTTTAATAAGTTTCTCAAAATACTCTATATCAGTCATTTAACAGTTTTGGTTCCCTGGCTCTTTTATAGAGCACAATTGTTTTACCGATAGTCTGTACCAGTTCACAATGGCATCTGGCACATATTTCAATACATATTTCATTTATTGTTGTTTCACAGCTTTTAAGCACACTGATCTTAATCAGTTCATGGGTGTTAAAGGCATCATTAACTGTCTTATAGGTATTTTCACCTAAACCATCCTTGCCGATCTGGGCAATCGGCTTAATATTTACCGCCAGTGATCTTAAATATCTTTTCTGTTTGCCATTAAGCATTAAATCTCTACCTCACATTCATATATTTCAATATCCTGATGAACCTCAATATTTACTTCAGGACTTCCATTAATTTTAATATATCCCAGGCCTTTTAGATAGACAGTCAGATTCTTATTGACCTTATAATGGTTATTTTTAAATGGCAGAAGTTTCAGTTTAAACTCCTTTTCATGATTGGCTATAAAACTGTCTTTATTTTCTGTCTTGGTACGGTGAATATTAAGCATATTGTTGATATAGAAAGTACAAGAACAGTTTTTATTAGTCTTTATATTCACACTAAGAATCCCCTCAACTATATAGCTCTGATCTGAATAGGCCTGAAAAGTTCTGGCCTTAACCGTTTTTAAAGGTATAAGTTCCTTGATTTTTTCAGCTTCAAGATGACTCACAAAAGACTTATCATCGTTTAATCCGGGTGTATCGATAAAAAGATAGTCTCCACATCTTATTTCATTGGCCATTAAGGTAGTTCCCGGATAGGGAGAAATCGTCAGATCATTATTCTGCAAAAGCTTATTGATCAGGGAAGACTTCCCGGCATTGACTCTGCCCGCAAAGACTATTTTCTTATATTTAAGAGAATCAGCTGTTTCATAGAACAGTTCATTGAAGCTCTGATCGTTTTTATAGGTCATCAGACAGGATAAGATATTTCTGTTGTCAGAACTGCTTAAAACCTTTGAGAATATTGTTTCTATCTTGTTTTCAGTGATATTTGCAGGAAGCAGATCAATCTTATTGATTATTAACAGTACTTTATAGCCTTTAAAGTGGCTCAAAAGGTCATCAATATTAAGTATCATGGCATCAAAGGCTTCAACTATCACTACAAAGAGTGCATCCTTATTCTCTCTATAAATATCATAGATTTCATCATTGGATACATCTTTTAATTTTAATAGCCTATTATCACCATAATGGGTAAGTCTGAAGCATCTCTGGCAATAGTCCTGTTCAGGATTGACACTGTAGCCCACTTTTTGAGGATTATCATCCTGAAGAAAAGCTCCACAGCCTTTACATTTCTTTATGGAGTACATGTTTAAAAATCCACCTTTCAACCTTGCGGTTTATTTTGGTTGTGATTGAATCTTTCTCTACCAGCTGCTTGGTATAGACAGTATATAGCCCGGCCAGATTGGCACCAATGAGATCGGTAAGCATCTGATCACCCAGAGAAATCATCTGGGAAGCTTTAATATTATACTTTTTCATCATCTTATAATAAGAAATCGGCAGAGGTTTCATCGAGAAATAGTTATATTCATATTTCCTATCACCCATAAAGGCTTCTACCCTTTCTTTGGTGTTGTTTGAAAAAAGTATTACTCTATAGCCCTTGGCAATAAGCATATCCAGAAAATCAAAGGCTTCTTGGCTGCCCTGTTTTCGGGAGTCGGGTACATCAAGAGTATTGTCTATGTCGCATAATATGGTATCATAGCCCATTTTCAGATATTTGTCGGCGTCAAAATAGTTATAGCGTTCAATTATTTCATCTGGTTTAAATAAGTTTTTCATCGGCAAACAGGTCTATTTCACTTTCATTTACAGAATTATTCAGATACCCTTCAGGTATTTCTACAACAAGCGCTTCTTCTATATCATTCATATTATCATTAATAAAATGATAGTCCATATCAGCATTCTTTAATGGATTTGAGAATGAAGCATCTAAAGACATAAAAGGAATGGAAGAAACATTAAGTTTCTCATCATTTTTAAATAACAATGTATTATAGCTTGATACATTTTTACAGCACATGAGTCTATAAGGATTGGTCTTGAGCTGTTTAAAGAGTCTTTCACCCTTGGTATTGCGGTTTGTAACCGTGAGATCTTCAAAGTGTATACGTTTAAAGCCACCCTTATCATTTGTCAGCAGCAGCTGATTTCCATCGCCGTGGTTTATTGCCAGACCAGCACATTCATCCCCTTTGACGTTGATGGCACCCACACCCAGGGCCTTGGTAGCCAGGTCGCTCAAGATATCGGTGGAATATTTGTTGTAGCGGCCATCCTTAGAAACAACAACCACTTCATCACCCTGATAAGCCAGAGCAGCTGATACCAGTTCATCATCTTCACGCAGTTTCATAGCCACAAAAGACTTATTGGCTCTGTCAACATCAAAACGGGAAAGCAGTGTTTTCTTGATCATGCCGTTTCTGCTTAAAGTAAGCACAAAGGCAAAGCTGTCAAAACGCTTTACATCGATAGCCGCAACAATCTTTTCCTGGCCTTCCATCTTGACATATTGCGATACATGTTTGCCTACTTCCTTGAATTTACATTCATCTATTTTATAGACAGGCACATAGGCATAATGTCCACGGGTAGTGAATATTAAAAGAGTATCCAAAGTTTCACATTTTTTATAGCCAACAAGATAGTCACCATCCTTGGTATAAGGAAGTGAATCGGCATTTGCGTCAAACACTCTCTTAGAAAAACGCTTAAGATAGCCATCATGGCTTAAAGATATATAACAAAGTTCATTAGGAACCATTGACATTCTGTCAATCACAATGTCTTCTACTTCATCTTCAATAACTGTTCTTCTTGGAGTTACTATTGTTTCATTTAATTCTTTTAGTTCTTTAATTAATAAGGCAATAAGTACATCCTTAGACTGAATAATTGAATCAAGTTCGTTAATTTCCTTAGTAAGTCTTTTGAAGTCTTCCTTCAGTATCTTGATATCAGTATTGCTTAAGCGGTAAAGCCTTAAATTAACGATAGCTTCTGCCTGCTCATCAGTAAAACCAAAGGTGTTAATCAGATTATCCTTGGAATCCTTTTTATCTTTTGAATGACGAATAATATTAATTACTTCATCAAGAATAGATACAGCTTTCATTAAGCCTTCAATAATATGCAGTTCCTTAGCCTTTTTATCTCTTAAAAATATTGAACGGTTTAATACCACTTCCTTACGGTGATTAATAAAGGCATCAAGCATATCAGCCAGATTCATAGTCTTTGGGGAATGATTGACAATGGCCGTATTATTATAGGAATAATTAATCTGCAGGTCGGTATGCTTATAAAGATAATTGAGTATCATCTTCGCATTGGCATCTTTCTTGATGTCAATCACAATCTTTAAGCCATCACGACCCGATTCATCTCGGACTGCCATTATGCCATCAATGTCTTTATTCAGATAGATATCACTGATTCTTTTAACAAGATTAATCTTAATTACTTCATATGGTATTTCTGTGATAACTATCTGCTGCATATTCTTGGCTTCAACAATTTCACATTTAGAACGAAGTACAACCTTGCCTTTTCCGGTTTTAAAGACATCTTTGATCGATTCTTTTCCCATCACAATGCCGCCGGTAGGAAAGTCCGGTCCTTTGACAAAACTCATCAGTTCTTCAAGTGAACAGTCAGGATTGGCCAGACGGTAGATAGTGGCGCTTACTACTTCATTAAGATTGTGAGGAGCGATATTGGTGGCATAGCCGGAGGCAATACCGGTAGAACCGTTTACAAGCAGCAGAGGATAGCGGGCTGGCAGAACAGTTGGTTCCAGTGTTGTATCATCATAGTTGTTGGTCATCGCAACCGAATTCTTGTCTATATCTTCCAGCAGATAATTAGCATTTTTGGATAAACGAGCCTCGGTATATCGCATGGCAGCTGGTGGGTCATCATCAATGGAACCGTTATTGCCGTGCATATCAATCAGAGGAAGATTAATCTTCCAGTCCTGCGACATTCTGACCATAGCCTCATAAATAGAAGAATCACCATGTGGATGAAAAGTACCCATTACCGAACCGACCGTCTTGGCTGACTTGCGGTAAGGCTTGTCAAAAGTATTGTTTTCATCATACATGGAATAAAGTATTCTTCGCTGTACCGGTTTTAAACCATCTCTGGCATCAGGCAGAGCTCTTTCCTGAATAATATATTTAGAATAGGCACCAAAACGATTAGACATAATATCGTCAAGGGCTTCATTAATAAAACTCTGTTCTATAACAGTTTCCTTTTTCTTTGCCATCATCTAACCACCTTATAGTCCTCTTCAAGAGTAAAGTCAATGTTTTCATCAATCCATCGGCGACGGTTTTCCGCATTGGAACCCATTAAAGTAGAAATCTTATGTTCACACAGAGCAGCATCTTCAATCCCTACTCTAATCAGTGTACGCTTAGCTGGATCCATTGTCGTATCCCAGAGCTGATCGGCATCCATTTCACCAAGTCCCTTGTAGCGCTGAATTTCGAGTTTTGCATTAGCCTTCTTTCGGTAGGCATTAAGTTCATCATCGGAATACAGATACTTCATGCCACTTTTTTCTTTTACACCATATAAAGGAGGCATGGCAACATAGACATGCCCCTCTTCAATCAGTTCTCTCATAAAACGATAGAAGAAAGTTAACAGAAGAACCTGGATATGGGCTCCATCGGTATCGGCATCGGTCATGATAATTACTTTATCATAATGGATATCTTCAATATCGAAATTGGCTCCAACACCAGCGCCAACACAATGAATAATTGTATTGAGCTCTTCGTTTTTCTCAATATCACTTAAAGAAGCTTTCTCGGTATTTAAAACCTTGCCTCTTAAAGGCAGTATGGCCTGATATTTAGAGTCACGGCACTTCTTGGCTGAACCGCCGGCTGAATCACCCTCAACCAGGAAAAGCTCCAGACTCTTATAGTCCTTGGACTGAGCTGGTGAAAGCTTGCCGCTTAATATTTCCTGCGATTTAGTGGAACTCTTCTTGCCGGCTCTGGCCTCATCCTTGGCCTTGCGGGCAGCTTCACGGGCCAGGGCCGCTCTCTGGATCTTTTTGATAAGTTCAGTAGCGGTCTTTTTGTTTTCTTTTAAGAAGAACATCAGATTTTCACTGACAACAGATTCAACAGCCGTCTTAGCTTCTGGGGTACCAAGTTTTCCCTTGGTCTGGCCTTCAAACTGCAGCAGATGTTCAGGTATGGTGATGGAAATAATGGAAGTCAGTCCCTCTCTTACATCATTACCTTCAAAATTCTTGTCTTTTTCTCTTAACAGACCCTCAGTTCGGGCATAATCATTTATCACCTTGGTAAAAGCTGATTTATAGCCGGTTTCATGGGTTCCGCCATCTGAAGTTCTGACCAGGTTGACAAAGGAATAGGTGTTTTCCTGATAGCCGGCTGTATACTGGAAAGCTATTTCCACATTTATTTCATTGGCCTCACCTTTAAAATATACAGCATCATGCAGTACTTCCTTGTCTTCATGCAGGAAATTGATAAAAGATCTTAAGCCCTGATCATAAAGATACTCATTTTTCTGCTCAGAGTTATGATCAATTACAACAAGCTTAATACCAGTCAGCAGAAAAGCCTTTTCCTGAGCCTTTTCACAGATAGTGCTGTAACTGAAAGTGGTTGTACTGAAAATATTTTTATCTGGCAGAAAAGTAACTTTAGAACCAGTCCTGTTTGTTGAACCCAGCTCCTTAAGCTTCCCACATTTTTTGCCACCATCCTCAAAGTGCATTGAGTATTTCTTTTTATCACGGCAGACTTCAACATCCACAAAACTAGAGAGCGCATTTACCACCGAAGCACCAACGCCATGTAAGCCCCCGGCCGACTTATAGCCACCCTCATCAGAAAATTTGCCGCCGGCATGCAGCACAGTAAAAATTACTTCCAGTGTATTCTTTCCGCTTTTATGTTTTCCAACCGGC
>JBJFHC010000135.1:0-3334 GCA_051893275.1 Erysipelotrichaceae bacterium
ATGAATTAATCTGTGAATATGATAACAGTGGTATTGATTTAAGTTCAGATGAATATGTTTTCATAAGGCCCGAAGGTATTAAAGTAGAGATAGATAAGTATCTTTATAAAGAGGTTTTAATTGTTACTGATGAATATAATAGGGTACTGACAGTTGAGCAGAGAAGTGATGGAATTATCAGTGTTTTGGACTGAATGTAAAATCTGTAAAATCTGGGTCAAAAAATTTTTATGTAAACGCTTGCAAAGTCTATTAAAAAATTTTACTATATAGATGGATTGTTACTCTTCGAGGCATCACCATATTCTGTTTTCTGGTGTTTTTGTCTTGAAGTTTTTTTGTATCAGGGGTAATAATGAAGGCCATAAAGAAAATCAATAATAATGTCGTTATCTGTACTGATTCCAATAATAACGAGCTCATTGCCATGGGGAAGGGCGTGGGTTTCGGTGACTTCCCAAGGGAACTAAGTTTATCAGATATTCAAAGAACATTTTATGATCTTGATGAAGCTCATCTGATGGTGATGAAAGATCTGCCTGATGATGTGGTTTTGTTTGCGGGCAAAATTGTTGATATGGCCAAGAATGTGCTGGATGCTGAGTTTTCTGGCAATGTAGTGCTGACTATGGCTGACCATCTGGCTTTTACGATTTACCGCTGTCGCAATAACATCAAGATAAAAATGCCGCTTGCGTATGATATTGAACAATACTATCCAAAGGAGTATAAGATTGCGGAATATACCATAGACAGACTGGCTAAAATATATAATCTATATGTTCCAAAGTCAGAGATTTATGGTGTAGCCATGATTTTAATCAATGGTCAGGTTGAGTGTTTTGATTCTGATGATGAAATCGAAGAAGTGGCAGATGAGATAACCAGAATAGTTGAGGACTATTTCCATATAATTGTGGACCGTCATTCCTTCAATTATTCGCGTTTTGCGACCCATCTTCACTATCTGCTTGACAGGTTAAGGAAGGGCGAGGCGATTAATACGGATAATGGAACTCTGTTAAGTTCAATTAAGCCAAGCTATCCTGAGGCTTATGACTGTGCTGAAAAGATCAGTGACTATTTAATGAATAATTTTAAAAAGGAATTAAGCGATGAGGAGAAGCTTTATCTGGTACTGCATATAAACAGAGTATGTGCCAAAGAGGGAATCTAAGGGAGAAAAAGTATGGCAAATAATAAAAAGATTGCTGAAGATGTTCTTGCCGCTGTTGGTGGCAAGGAAAATGTTACTAATGTTACACACTGTATGACCAGACTCAGATTTACATTAAAGGATATGTCTGTGCCAAACCAGGAAGAAATCAAGAAACTGGATGGTGTTATCGGTGTGGTTGTTGCGGGCGGTCAGTTCCAGGTTATTGTTGGACAGAACGTACCTAAGGTATATGCCGAAGTATGTAAGATTGGCGGTTTTGCCGTTCAGGATTCCATTGATGAAAATCTTGATGGTCCTAAGGAGAAGCTTACTTTAAAGAAAATAGGCAAGAATATTATGGATTATCTGGCTGGTACTATGACTCAGCTGATTCCAATCATGATTGCTGCTGCGATGTTCAAGACTGTCTATGTACTGATTGGACCAGATATTTTAGGCTGGGTATCAGCTGACAGCGATATCTATGTGTTAATGGATGCTCTGTATAATGCCGGTTTCTATTTCATGCCTATCTATATCGGCTATGCCGCTGCCAAGAAGCTTGGCGTTTCACCAATGCTGGGTATGTTCATGGGTGGTGTGCTGATCTGTCCGGGAATTTTAGATGTTGTTGCCGCAGGTGAACCATTTACTGTTTATGGCATTCCAATGAGACTTGTTAACTATACATCAAGTGTAATGCCTATTATTATCTGTGTATGGTTATTAAGCTATGTTGAAAAGTTCTTTAAGAAATTTATTCCTGATACATTATCAACTATTTTTGTGCCATTCCTGACTATGGCTGTAATGGTTCCAGTAGCTTTATGTGCTGCTGCCCCAGTTGGTCAGTTCCTTGGTGACTATGTAGGTGCTTTCTTAAACGGCATGGCTGCCCATGGCGGAATCCTGGCAAATATCGTTATCGCTGCATTATGGGAATTCCTGGTTATGACTGGTATGCATCAGGTTATTCTGATTCCAGGCATCATGAACCTCCTGGCTGGAAATCCAGATTCCTGCGTAATGGTTGCCGGTGGTATGGCTACCTGGGCTGCCTTTGGTATGGCTCTCGGCGCTTTCTTCAGGCTTAAGGATAAGAAAGAAAAATCACTGGCTGCCGGTTACTTTGTATCAGGCTTTGTCGGTGGTGTAACTGAACCAGTATTATATGGTATTGGTATGAAATATAAGAGACCATTCATCTGTCTGGCAATTGGTGGTGCACTTGGTGGTCTATATGCCGGTATTACTCATGTTACAGTATATCTTTTAGGTGCAACTAACTTCTTATCAGTACTGGGCTATGTAGCCGGTGGTACTTCAAATCTGATTAACAGTATCATTGCATCATTAATCGCTATGCTGGGTACTGCAGTCTTAACTTATTTCTTTGGCTTTGATAAGGATGAACCTGCAACTAAGTAATATGAGATAATAATCATATGAAAGAAATATTAGTTAGAGCGGATGACCTGGGCTACAGTGAAGCTGTAAACTATGGTCTGGCTAAAAGCTTAAGAGAAGGAATTATCAGATCAGTAGGCATTATGGTAAATATGCCCTATACGCAGCATGGATATGATTTAATTAAAGACCTGGATGTCTGTAAAGGACTGCATACCAATATCTGCGTAGGAAAA
The DNA here is from genome assembly GCA_051893275.1 of Erysipelotrichaceae bacterium. Taxonomy (GTDB): domain Bacteria; phylum Bacillota_I; class Bacilli_A; order Erysipelotrichales; family Erysipelotrichaceae; genus Colivicinus. The sequence continues at coordinate 2,803 of JBJFHC010000135.1, forward strand.
CCTTTATGTAATCCAGAAGATGTAAAAAGTATCTGTGATGAAAACGGCAACCTGAGAGCTTCAAGAGACTATCGTGAGTCATATAAAAAAGGAGTGGACTTTGTAGATCTTGATGAAGTAATTAAGGAAATCGAAGCTCAGTATGAAGCCTTTGTAAAGCTTACTGGTGAAAAACCTCATTACTTTGAAGGACATGCGGTAATGTCTGATAACTTCAATAAAGGCCTGGAAATAGTTGCGAAACGTCATAACTGTGAATATCTGGCTGCGGCCTTTGATACAAGCGTCAAATTCAGAAATACCTGGCTTGTTCCATCGATGGATTCCATGAAACCAGACTACAATCCTTTTGAGTCATTAAAGAAAGAAGTGTTAAGAACTGACTTAAAGGATAACGAAAGAGTTATGTTTGTCTGTCATCCTGGCTACTTAGATGACTTTATTCTCAGAACTTCTTCCTTAACCATTGCCCGTACTAAAGAAGTAGAGATGGCGGTAAGTGAGGAAATAAAGAAGTGGCTTAAGGATAATG
>JBJFHC010000136.1:0-3309 GCA_051893275.1 Erysipelotrichaceae bacterium
GATATGGTAACCAGCGGTTCAATATGATATTTAAGACACTCATTTATCAAAGAGTCGTAGAATTCTAAACCCTTTTCATTTGGCGCTTCATCATCGCCATTTGGAAAGATTCTGGACCAGGCAATAGAGAAGCGATATACCCTGAAGCCCATTTCCGCAAACAGGGCAATATCTTCCTTATAGTGATGATACATATCAATAGCTTCAAGCTTCAGATTTCTTTCAAGTACCGTATCGCTTGGTCCCTTCATAATGCCATCTGGCATATAGTCCTGAATAGAAGGACCTTTGCCGTCTATATTCCAGGCACCCTCGCACTGGTTGGCTGCAGTTGCGCCACCCCATAAAAAGTTATCTGGGAAATGATAATTCATTATCTGAATACCTTTAATAAGGAATCAAGCTTGTTTACTTTCTTTTCCTTTGTTTCAATAACATCCAGATAGTTTGCTGAATTGGTGATAATTACTGGTGTAATCACATCATAGCCAGCTTTGGTAATTGCCTCGATATCAAAGGAAACGAGTTTATCACCTTTCTTTACTTTATCACCATTCTTTACATAGGCAGTATAGCCCTTGCCTTCAAGTTCAACAGTATCGATACCTACATGTACCAGTACTTCAATACCATCTTCACTGGTTAAGCCTACGGCATGACCGGTAGGGAAAATAGCGCTCACTGTTCCATCAAATGGGGCAACAACTTCGCCTTTTGAAGGCTTTACAGCCGCACCCTTGCCCATTACTTCCTTAGAAAATACTTCATCAGGTACTTCTTTTAAAGAAACTACTTCGCCTCCGACTGGTGCAGCAATTTCTACATAGTCATTTAATTTTTTTACTTCTTCGGTCTTTTCTTCTTTTTCTTCCTTAACTTCTTCGGTAGTATTGTTTATGCCACCAAACAGATAAGTCAGAACAAAGCTGATAACGATTGAGGCAGCCATGGCGATGGCAGCATTTCTAACATTTGAGAGATCATCACAGATATATACAGGTAAAGCAGTTAAACCAGCTGTAGCTGAAGCATAGGTACGCATATTAGTTAAACCGGCAAATAAACCAACCAGACCACCGGAAACCATAACACACCATAAAGGCTTTTTCATTGGCAGTGTTACACCATATAGAGCAGGTTCAGTAATACCGAATAAGGCAGTAGTACCAGCAGAAATAGCAGTCTGTCTCTTGTCTTTGTCCTTTGTCTTGAGGGCAACAGCGAAACAGGCACCGGCCTGAGAAAGATTACTTGTTAACATACCAGGACCAAGTAATGTACCATAGCCTAAAGTTGCATACTGAGCAAGCTGTACAGGAACAAAGCTGTAGTGCATACCAGTCATTACAAACAATGGAGTTAGAGCGCCCATCAACACTGGAATTACCCATCTGGCCTGATTGTTAAGGAAATCAAAGATATAGAACAGAATTTCTCCGATATATGAGCCAAGTGGAGCCAGTACAACAAAGCCAGCAACTGCACCAACGATTGTCGTGATTAATGGTACCAGGAATACCTTAACTGACTTAGGTGAAAACTTGTTGGCAAACTTTTCAACATAGCTGGCAAACCAGACAATCAGAATAGCCGGCACAACTGATGAACCATAGCCAACAGCCTTTACTGGCAGGCCAAAGAAAGTTACAGCTTCGTTGGCAGCAGTAATAGCCGAGAAATTTGGATGGATTAACATGGCACCCAGAAGTCCGCCAACAAACATATTCATCTTAAAGAATTTTGCAGAACTGATACCCAGGAATACTGGCAGGAAGTAGAATGCTGCATCAGCTACCATTGATAAAAGCGAATAGGTAGTACCAGCTGTATCCAGAAGCTTAAAGGCAGTTAATAAAGCCAGTACTGCCTTGATCATACCGGCACCACAGATAGCCGGGATGATTGGCTGGAAAATTGCCGTAATGGCACCAAGCACTTTATTAATAATGCCGGTCTTTTCCTTGGCACTTTCTACAGTATCAGAGAAACTGCCCAGTTTCTTGATCTCGGCACAGACATCAGCTACATCTGTACCAATGACAACCTGAAACTGGCCATTCTTATTTACAACGCCCTGTACGCCTTTTACAGCCTTTAGAGCATCTACATCAGCTTTCTTTACATCTTTTAAAGTAAATCTTAAACGAGTCATGCAGTGAGTTACTGCTTCAATATTAGACACACCGCCTACCTTTTCAGCGATCTGCTTTGCAATCTGTTCGAACTTATTCATATAACCTCCCTGTTGAACATTAAATGAACAATTATTATTCGGCCTTGCCCTTATTAGTTACAACCCTTAATAACTAATTGTTTCTGGAACATATCCTGTTGATATGTAACATGAAGTACACCAGCTCATCATTACCGATTTCTATACCATAATTAGCCTGAATATACTTCTTGACCTTCAAACTGCATTCATAGCTTTGCGGATAGCGTTCAGAAATCTGATAGAACAGTTCGTTGTCCCCTTCAGCTATTTCCTTGGCAAACAGTCTTCTGGCAAAATAACGAATATGAGTCACGAAACGCACGTAGTTCAGACTCTCTTCATCAAGATCCAGATGGAAATGATATTTCACAATCTGCAGAATATCATCCACTATTTTGGTTACCGCAATTGTCTGTTCCATCTGCTGTCCTTTTGTCTGCGCATTCACAAAATGCAGCGCGATGAAACCAGCTTCATCATCCGAAAGAAAATATTCCGTTTCATGATAAATCAGCTTAAGACTGGCTTTAGCTGCAGCATATTCCTTAGGATAGAACTTCTTGATTTCCCATAGTAAGGCATTTTTGATGGGTTCGTTATTCGCGAAGCGTTCAACCGCGTAACAGATATGATCTGCCAGGGCGATATAGATGGTGCTGTTTAAAACAGTATTTAGTTCTTTATTAGCTTCCTCAACAATATCCACAGCCAGCTCAATAAACCTAACGGGTACCTCGTTAAAAAGCTTAGCCAGTTTTTCGTTGAGTTCTGTTGCGTCAAAGACAAACTTTTTCTCAATCTTAGTTTCGTCAATAATATCACCTGTCTTTTTCGCAAAAGCTACACCCTTGCCCATCAGAACCATTTCAAGGCCCTTATCGTCAGATGCCAGAACTGCATTGTTGTTGAACACCTTTACAACTTTCATGTCTCTCCTTCCCCACAAAAAAACACCCCAAAACAGCATCAAAGATTTTAGAAAAAATCTATATACTATTTTCTAGGGTGTTGCCTTCTTCAGTTACAAATCCTAATACGCTTTATATTTTACCTGTTTTATCAGACAAGTCAATAGAAAACGTTTACATTTTTTT
>JBJFHC010000137.1:0-3296 GCA_051893275.1 Erysipelotrichaceae bacterium
CTCAGATGTTTTTGGCAAAGCCGCATCTGCAATCACCACCAGAATTTTAGAAAACATGTTCTGGTTTCATGACCAGCTGCATACAGGTGTTGTCGACAATAAGGGAATTGGCTTCAACAGCTGGATATTCTCTGGATATTTCTTCAAAGATGTGCAGGAACAGTCCATCCGATTTTTTCAGGATATTGGCTTTATGGACACAGGTTACTTTGTGTCTGTTGTTGTTAACTGCATAATCGAAGGCTGATCTGATGATTCTTTCAGAGGCTTTTCTGGTTATTTTCTTGATGGCATGTACTTCATCTGGAGAAATTTCTTCTTCCAGACCGATATAGAGGTCTTCAGTGTTTTCTCTGAAAGTTACAAGGTCAACGTTGTCATATCTGGTTTTAACACCTTTTAATGACTTGGCAGGTCTTATATTGGCATAGAGATCTAACGCAAGTCTTAGTCCTACATTTACCGAACGGAAGCCTTTGCCGATAGGGGTAGTAACTGGAGCTTTAAGGGCAACTTTGTTTCGTTTGATTGATTCAATAGCTTCATCAGGAATCAGCACTCCTGTCTTATCATAGCTTGTCTGACCAATATCATATTCCTCAAATTCCAGAGGAAGATTTAAGGAATTCAGGACTCTTAGTACTTCTTCGGTTATTTCTGGTCCGATTCCATCACCTTTAAATAGAGTAATTTTCATTATTGTCTCTCCTTTAAATCAATATATTCATGTTTTTCGCCAACATATTTACCAGCTGGTCTTACAATTCGGTTGCAGTATAGTTTATTTTCAATGATATGGGCTATCCAGCCGACTGTTCTGGCCATTACAAACATAGGGGTAAACAGGTCTTCTGGTATACCCAGCATGTCATAGATTAAACCGGAGTAGAAATCAACATTGGCAGATACTCTTTTGTGTTTTTCTTTATAGATGATTTCTTTGGCTATATTTTCAAATCGCTGGTAGAAATTGAATTTTTCTTCAATGCCTTTCTGAATGGCCAATGGTCTGGCTTTATTTTTGAGTATTTCAGCACGTGGGTCAGAAAGGGTGTATACGGCATGACCTATACCATAGACAAGACCCAGATGGTCAAAGAAGTCTTTGTTCAGAATGCGATAAATGATTTCTTTAATCTGTTCATCTGTTGCGTCTGTACCAATTTCATCGATTACTGCCTTCATCATCTGTTTAACCGCAATATTGGCACCACCATGTCTTGGACCCTTAAGTGAGCCGACAGAGGCAGCCAGAGCAGAATAAATATCAGTTCCGGTTGAACTGACGACAATTGAAGAGAAGGTGGAGTTGTTGCCCGAGCCATGATCTAAGTGAATTACCAGGCATAAGTCCAGCAGTTTCGCTTCCTCCTCAGTATAGCTTTTGTCTTCTCTAATCATTTCCAGAATATTGGCGGCAATACCGGCATTTTCATCTGGATGATGGATAATCAGGGAACCGCCATCCACGATATGATGCTTGGCCTGGTAGGCATAGCAGATAATAGCTGGAAGTTTGGCGATAATATTTATGCCCTGTCCTAGAACGTTTTCTGGATCTGAGTTATCGGGGTTTTCATCTATCTCATAAAGCATTAATAATGATCTCTGGATTTTGTTCATAACATTCATGCTTGGATTGGACAGAATATTTGTAGAGATGTATTCGGGCGGAAGAGTGTAGTTATCTTTTAATACTTTTCGGAAAGTATTAAGTTCATCTTCATTTGGCAGATGACCAAACAGGATGAGGAATGATATTTCTTCAAAGCCGCAGATATCTTCACAGTCAATTTTTTCGGCTATTTCTGAGACTTTTATGCCACGGTAGTACAGCTCGCCATAGTCATCTTCTTTTTTTCCATCAACCATTTTGTAGCCTACTACATCGGCGATTCTGGTTAATCCGATAAGTACACCGGTACCATCTTCGTTACGCAGTCCTTTTTTTACACCCCATTTTGTGTATTCGCTGTCAGGAATGTTGTTGTATATTTTTGATTCTTCAAAAATGTTAATCAGTTTGTTTTCCATATTCTCTTAGCTCTTTTCTGTAAATCGGAATCATCAGTTTATCGTTTTCTGATATATAGTTTTCCAAATTTTCAATATCAAGCCACTTTACGTCTCTGTTTTCATCTTCCTTAATGTGGAGAGTCTGATTTTCATCGGCTTCAAAAAGGTAGGTGAAATTCAGATGCAGGTGATCTGATACCATCTTTCCTTTTTTGACATGATGTCTTACAGGAATAATTTCGAGTGAATACAAACCATCTGAAATAAGTTTTAAAGAAGTGATTCCCGTTTCTTCTTTAGCTTCTTTAATGGCTGTATTAAGAGGATAGATTTCTCCATCCAGATGTCCACCAGTCCAGGAATAGGATTTATAGATGTTGTGGTAGACCATGAGAACTTTTGTATGGTTTTTGTTTAAAATCATACTGGATGCGGTGAAATGGGCAAGATTGTCTCTAAAAAGAGCTTTGTCGCCATAAACAGAAACGATGTGTTCCATCATTTCCCTGTCGACTTTTTCCAGTTCGTTAAAGGGACGGTAGTCCTTTATTTCGTCGCTGTAAGTTTTCATGTGAATATTGTATACCAATTTGAATTGAAAGCACATAAAACTTTACCTATTTAACAATTCACGAGTAAAATAGATAGCGAGGTGGTTAATATGAATACTTTAAGTGAGAAGATTATTGAAAAACATCTGGTTAAGGGCTCAATGAAGAAGGGCGAACCAATCGAAATAAAAATCGATCAGACCCTTACTCAGGATGCCACTGGCACCATGGCCTATCTGCAGCTGGAAGCTTTAGGAATAGATTCAGTAAAAACCGAGGTTTCAGTTTCTTATGTAGATCATAATACTCTGCAGTCAGGTTTTGAAAATGCGGATGATCATAAATTTTTACAGACAGTGGCCAATAAGTATGGCGTTATATATTCAAAGTGCGGTAACGGAATCTGCCACCAGGTACATCTGGAAAGGTTTGCGAAACCGGGAAAGACACTCCTGGGTTCTGATTCTCATACACCGACTGCCGGCGGTATGGGGTCTTTGGCAATTGGTGCCGGTGGCCTTGATGTAGCCTGTGCAATGGCAGGAAGACCTTTCAGTCTGATTATGCCAAAGATTGTCAATGTTGAACTTAGAAACAGTTTAAGAAACGGCGTAAGTGCCAAGGATATTATCCTCAAGGTTCTGGAAATAATGAGCGTTAAGGGCGGTGTCGGAAAAATTGTTGAATATACAGGTGAGGGTATTAAAACTCTCTCGGTTCCTGAAAGAT
>JBJFHC010000138.1:0-13593 GCA_051893275.1 Erysipelotrichaceae bacterium
AAAACCACAGCTTTGAACCGTGTCAACGATCTGATCAGACCTCTGCAGAATCAGATAAGTGAGGCCTGGGACAAGCTTGATGATGCACAGATTCAGATTAATGAAGGCTATGCGCAGTATGAAGAAAAATATGCTGAATATGAAAAGGGTGTTACACTGATTGCCCAGGGCAAAAAACAGATTGCCAGCTATAAGGCTCAGCTTGAAGAAGGCAAAACACAGCTCTTGGATGCCAAGCTGCAGTATGAAGAGGGCGTTCAGAGTCTTGAGGAATTTAAGAATGTCAGTGATTCTCTTAAGAATTATGGTGTAAGCATATCTACCCGTGAAGATAATCAGTCCTACACCATCAATATGACTACTTTTGATTCCATGAACAAGCTGAAGTTCTCTCTGGGCTCGCTGTTTATTATCATTGGAACACTGGTATGTTACTCGGTTATTTCCCGACTGGTTAATGATCAGATTATCCGTATCGGTACCAAGAAGGCTATCGGTTTATACCAGAGAGAAATACTTCTGTCTTATCTAAGTTATACTGGTCTGGCTCTTATTATTGGTCTTGTGTTTGGCTGTCTTGTTGCCTTTGGCATAGTTGAACAGATACTGGTAGGCAATTTAAGATCACTGATGCTGGCACCGGTAAAGAGTTTCTACTTCTCTTTTAAGGATGTGCTGCCAGTATTTGCCATTCAGCTTGTGATAATGGAAGGGGCAACCTATATGGCCTGCAGCTCAATGGTTAAACGCAATGTAACTGAGCTTCTGCAGGGTCCAAAGACCAGCTTTGGTAAAAGGCGTTTCTATGAGTCCTTTAAACTGTGGGACAGACTGTCGCTTCTTTCTAAGACCATCGTCAACAACTTCGTGAATGATAAAAGACGTGTCTTTGCGACTATTGTCGGTATTGCCGGCTGTACGGCTCTGATTGTTTCTTCTTTAACTTTTAGAAACAATGTCTTAAAGAGTATTGATATACAGTTTGAAAGATATTATCACTTTGACAGTTTTGTGACTTTCTCTGATGAGAATGCTATGAAAGAGATTGAAGAGGTACTTGATAAATACAATCTGGAATATCTTGAAACCAACCGTACTTTAACCAAGATAAAGACCGATAATGATATCTCTGCTATTATTTATCTTTATGTTTATGATGGTGATCTGAATAAAGTCATGACTGTGGAATCAGCCGACAAGAGTAATCCATATCTGGGTGAAGGCGTCTGGGTAGGTGAATCAATTCAGCATTTCTATAAGCTTGATAATCAGACTGATTTTACGGTAACGACTACTTCGGGAGTAAGTTTTGATGCCACTACATCTGGTTTCAATAAGAACCATACTCAGAACAACTTTATGATAATGAATGCTGAAACCTATGAAGATCTAAGCGGTGAAGAGTTTGCCATCAACTGTCTTACATTAAATCTGAATGGTCTGGATAGAGAAGTTCTTAAAGATGAACTTAAGACTATTGATGGTTTCCTGTCTTTAAGTGATTATAAGACCTCAGCTTCTAATTTATTTAATGTCTTTAAGCTGATGGCCAATGTTATGGTTGCGGTATATATCGGTCTTTCATTTTTAATGGCAGTATTTGTAATATATAATCTTTTGAGCATGTATATTGCCGAAAAAAAGAAGGAACTTATTGTCCTGATGATTAATGGGTTCTCTTTGAAACAGGCCAGAAGATATATTTATTCAGATACTATACTGCTTACTGTAATTGGTGTTATTCTTGGCTGTCTTCTGGGCTATGCGATAGGTGATTATTCAATTACTTCTCTGGAGAATTCTTATATCCGTTTTGTCCATGAAATAGACTGGATTTCAGTTCTGGTTGGTGTCATCTTTACTTCAGTCATGACCTTTGCAGTATCAGTGGTTTCGCTTAAGAAGATTGAAAAGTTTAAACTCACCGAACTGCCTAAATAGTAAAAAAGGAAGAATTAATAAATCTTCCTTTTTAAAACTTTTCGATTTCTTCTTTTAATACTTTTACTACATCAGCCTGCGGAATGGATTTGATTATCTGTCCCTTTTTAATTAACAGAGCTGAATCCCTGCCGCCCGCAACACCAATATCAGCTTCTTTGGCTTCACCTGGGCCATTGACTGGACAGCCCATAATGGCTACAGTTATATCTTTACTGATGGTCTGCAGATATTCATCCATTTCCTTTACTATTGGCAGCATATCATACTGAATTCTGCCACAGGTTGGACAGGATACCAGATTTGGTACATCCATCTTGAGCTTGCAGGCTCTTAAGATTTTTTTGGCTACCTTGATTTCTTCGACTGGATCATCAGAGATAGAAATGCGGATTGTATCGCCGATTCCTTCCATCATCAGATTGCCAAGGGCCAGAGATGATTTAATGGTTGAATCAATCAGTCCACCAGCCTCGGTAACACCCAGATGCAGCGGATATTTAAATTCTTTACAGGCCAGTCTGTAGGTTTTAATACATTCCTCAGGATCAGAAGATTTGAAGGACAGGGCAATATCATGGAAATCCAGTTCTTCCAGTATTCTGACATGATCCCAGGCTGACTTAATGAAGTTTTCTGGTGTTCTGGCGTATTTTTTATTTAAGGAACCGCCATTAATACCGATTCTGATTGGAATATGTCTTTCCTTGCATAAGGCAACGATTTCCCTGATCTTATCGACATTTTCCAGATTTCCGGGATTAAGTCTAACTTTATCGGCACCATTCAGGATAGCCGCAATAGCCAGGTCACCATTAAAGTGAATATCAGCTACCAGCGGGATATGAATCTGGGGCTTTATTTTTGAAATAGCCTTAGCATCTTCCAGGTCAAGTACTGCTGTACGTATTACTTCGCAGCCTACCTTTTCTAAAGCCAGTATCTGTTTAACTGTAGCTTCTACATCTTTATTTTTAGTGTTGGTCATGGACTGAATAACCACTTTATTCTGTCCGCCTATCTGTACATTGCCTACATGTATGGGTCTTGTGTTTTCTCTTATCATATCTGTTTCTCCAGTGCTTTAATTATTTCATCTACTTTTTCTTCATCACCCTCAATTATGGCTTTTTTTACACAGTTATCAATATGATTTTTCAGAATCAGATTATTGGTCTTTTTAAGCAGAGCTCTTGTCGCCATCAGCTGATCAGAAACATCCAGACAATAACGGTCTTCATCAATCATCTTAATGATGCCATCCAGCTGTCCTTTGGCAATTGAGAGATATTTCTTGATATTTTTACTGTCATTCATAGAGAAGCTTCATATCCTGCATCTTCAATAGCTTTGATTACCTTTTCATCATCGATTTCACTTTTGATATAAGCCTTTTTTTCTTCCAGTGAAACCTCGAAGTCGATGTTGAGTTTTTCTAAAGCTTCTTCAACATGTTTCTTGCAGTTTTTACACATCATTCCTTCTACATTAAATACTTTCATGATTTTACTCCTTATTAATCTTTCCTATTCTTAAGGCATTAAATACCACAATAATTGAACTTAATGCCATAGTAAACGAACCTATCATCGGATTTAATTTTATCGCAAATGCAGGATATAGTACACCGGCAGCTACCGGAATAAAGATGGCATTATAGAATAAAGCCCAGAACAGATTCTGCTTAATAATCCGCATTGTTTTCTTAGAAATATCTATTAAGAAGGGTATTAAACTTAAGTCATCATTGGTCAGAATCACATCACTGGAACTGGTCGCAATATCACTGGCACTGGCAAGAGACAGGGAAACATCGGCTGAACTTAAGGCAATTGAATCATTTATGCCATCACCAACCATGGCAGTCAGACCCTTATCTTTTTTCTTAAGTATAAGAGCGTTCTTGTCTTCTGGTTTAACGGAATACAGATATTCATCAATATTCAGCTTTTTCGCCATCTTATCGGCAGCTTTCTTATTGTCCCCAGTACATAAGATGACATCAACATCTTTTTCTTTCAGTTTATTTACAGCTTTCGCTGCTGATGGTCTTAATTCATCGCTCAGGTATACAGTGGCCAGTATCTTATTTTCGCATTCCAGATAGATGATACTTCCATCATAATCGGAATCTTCTGTGCTTACCAGATCCTTATTGCCCACCAGATAGTATTTATCATCAATTTTGGCTTTAATACCTTTGGAAGGAATAAATTCCAGTTCATTGACTGTCAGATTCCCTTTGGGAAAGTAATTGACTATCGCTTTGGCAATCGGATGATTTAAAGATGCTTCAATTGAAGTCAGTATATTCAGCGCATTATCATCATAGACCTTGTAGCTATAGACATTTAGAGCGTTTTTAGTTAAGGTACCCGTTTTATCAAAAATAATTGTTCTGGTTTTTGAAAAAGTCTCCAGAACCTCACCTTTTTTAATCAGAATACCGTTTTTTGCCGCTACATTCAGACCTGCCGCAATGGCGCTTGGTGTAGCCAGGCCCAAAGCGCATGGACAGGAAATAACCAGCACGGAAAGGGCAAAGTTCAGGCTTAATTCAAAGTTTCTTGAACAGATAAACCAGACGATAAAAGTAATAAGGGAAATAGACATAACACCAAAGACAAAATAACGGGATATGGTATCTGCTATTCTTTCACTCGGCAGTTTTTCAGAAGCGGTCTTTTTGGTCAGATTGATAATCTTGGCAATAGTTGAATTAGACTGCAGAGAAGTAACCTTAACTTTAAGCAGACCATTTAAATTAATGCTTCCGCCAATGACACTGTCATTTACAGTAACTGATTTTGGCATAGATTCACCAGTTATTAATGATTCATCAACGTCACTGTTTCCTTCAATGATAATGCCATCCTGAGGAATCGATTCGCCAGGTTTAACCAGCACAATGTCGTTTTTTCTTATTTCATTAATCGGTACTACGGTTACTTCATCATCTTTTAATAGATTGGCTTCCATCGGAATCAGAGTAGAAAGACCCCTGATAGCCGACATAGCCTTGGATTTTGATTTTCCTTCAATATATTTGCCAAGCGACACCAGTACCGGAATCATGGCAGCTGTTTCAAAGTACAGATGGCCCATTTTAAAATGCCACAGAGAATAAATAAAAGACACAAGTGAAGAAATAGATACCAGTGAATCCATATTGGGATTTAATCTGATCAATGCCTTTATGCCATTTCTGTATATTGGATAGTTTATTAACATGATTATTAATGAAAGAACCAGCTGTATGTATCCATAGCCCATCACAATCATTGAAAAGTACATCAGAATAAGCATTAAGATTATAGATACTGCAAGCTTAATCAGATCAGCATTAATATTTCTTGAATCCGTAACCAGCTCATAGCCGGCGTCCTTAATAATACGAGCTATTTCTACTTCGCTTATTTTTGTTTCATCAAAATTTACAGTAGCCTCATTTTCAATCAGATTTACTCGAACTGAAGAAATATAGGGACTGTTATTTAAAGCTTTTTCTACATTGGCCTTGCAGATAACGCAGGTCATGCCTTTTATTTTATAAGTTTTTTCCATTTCTATATACCCCCCATGGGTATATTGATTATAACATGGCTTTTTAATAAAGTATAATGAAATAAATTATGGCAACACCTTTGTATATAAGAACAGTCTACTCACTTCTTGGCAGCATGTGCAGGATAGAAGAAACAGTAAACAAATGTAAAGAATATGGCTACAGTTCCCTGGGTATCTGTGACAGATCAGTACTGTTAGGGGCGGCAGCTTTTAAAAAAGCCTGTAAAACGGCGGGAATAAAGCCGGTTTTTGGCATGGAAGTAAAAGTAAAAAATGATAAATTAAGCTTTAATGTGCTTCTATATGCCAGAGATGACAGTGGATTCTTGAATATGATGAAGCTTTCAAGTCTTATAAATACTACTGATAAAGAGGTAATTGACTGTAAAGAATTAGATGCTTATCGTAAACACTGTTTCCTGATAATACCATCAGATGAATACTTTTTTAATGATGGTCAGGATAATGATCTAAAAATAAATGAACTGAAAACACTTTTTGGTGATGATTTTCTGGTTGGCATGATGGATCATAACAGCTATGGCAAAAAATATAATGATTCGCTTATTCGCCCGGCATTAAAAGAAAAAGGTATAAGAACTATTGCGCTCAATCGAAGCTTCTATATGGATCCTGAAGATGCCAGGGATTATGAAATATTAAAATGCATCAAGGATAAAACATTCTATAATCCTGATGAGGGAGCGGAGTATGGCCGTTATTTTTTAAGACCTGAGGAATATGATGAATATTATGAAAGAGAAGATATTTTAAACAGTGATGTACTGGCTTCTTTATGTAATGTGAATCTGGATTTTCATTCCTCTTTGCCGGAATATAAATGCCCTAAAGGAATAAAGAGCGCTGAATATTTAAGGCTTCTTTCTAAAGAAGGACTTAAAAGAAGACTGAAGGGAAATATAAATAAACAGTATGAAGAAAGACTGAACTATGAGCTGGAAGTAATCGTCAGGATGCACTTTGAGGATTATTTTCTGATTGTCTATGACTATATTCTCTATGCCAAGAAAAACGGTATCTTTGTCGGTCCTGGCCGAGGTTCGGCGGCCGGATGTCTTGTCTGTTACGTACTGGGTATTACCGATATTGATCCGCTTAAATACAATCTTCTTTTTGAAAGATTTTTAAATCCGGAAAGAATATCACTTCCGGATATTGACTGCGACTTTCCGGATGAGCGCAGAGATGAAGTTTTTAACTATGTATTAAATAAATATGGTGAGAAACATGTTGCCCATATCATAACCTATGGAACCCTGAAGGCCCGTCAGGTAATCCGCGATGTGGGCAGGGTTATGAAGTATTCTACTTTTGAAATAGACCAGATTGCCAAGCTGATACCCCAGGATCCCAAGGTTACTTTGAAAGGAACCTATGAGAGTTCGAAACTTTTCAGACAGCGAATTGATTATGATGAAAGAAACAGGATGCTCTATGAGACGGCTTTAAAACTTGAAGGAATCCCCAGACACATATCCACTCATGCGGCCGGTGTTGTTTTTTCTTCAAAGGAACTGGATGAGGTTACTCCATTAATCAAGATTGAGGAAGATATCTATTCAACTCAGTATTCAATGGAATATCTGGAGGAAATGGGTTTAATCAAGATGGATTTTCTGGGTTTAAGGAATCTGAGTATTATCAATGAAATAGTTGACGATATCAAAAAAGATAATCCGGAATTTGATTTAAAAAATATTCCTTTAAACGATAATAGAACCTTTGAACTGATTTCCGGTGGCGATACACTTGGCGTATTTCAGCTGGAAAGTGCCGGTATGGTGAACCTGGCCAGAAAGATGAGGCCTGTCAGCTTTGAGGAAGTATCAATGATGCTGGCACTGTTTAGACCTGGACCAATGGAAAATATTCCGGAATTTCTTAAAAACAGGGCCGATAAAAGAAATATTCATTATATCTGCGAAGATATTAAACCGATACTGGAAGAGACCTATGGCATAATTCTCTATCAGGAACAGATAATGGCTATTGCCCGAAAGATGGCTGGTTTTTCCTATGGCAGGGCTGATGTGCTCAGAAAGGCCATGTCCAAGAAAAAAGAAAGCGAGCTTAAGTCTTTGAGTGCTGATTTTATTGCCGGCTGTATAAATAATGGCTACAGTGAGAAGCTGGCCAATGATATTTACAGTCTGATTATGAAGTTTGCCAATTATGGTTTTAATAAGTCACATTCTATTGCCTATGGTCTGCTGGCTTATCAGATGGCTTATCTGAAGGCTAATTATCCTTTATATTTTTATAAGGCGGTTTTAAATGGTGTTCAGGGTTCTTCAATGAAGACATTTGACTATATTAAGGAATGCAGAAAAAGAAAAATAACAGTGCTGAGAATTTCGATTAATAATTCACTTGATAAATATCGTATTGTCAACAACTCGCTGATGATGCCTTTTGGCATTGTCAGAGATGTAGGTTCACAGACTGTAAAAAGAATTATCGAGGAAAGAAGTAATGGAGTGTTTAAAGACTATATTGATGCCATAGTGAGACTCTATTATGCCCAGGTAGATTCAAGAGCAATCGAAAACCTGATCAGCGCCGGAGCTTTTGATGATTTTGGTCTTAGCCGCTATACTATGTCCGATTCTCTTGCCAATGTCCTCAAATATGCTTCTACCAGGTCTGAGGGTTTTGTATCGATTGTGGATGACAGGCCCATCATCAAGAATATGAAGGACAACAGAATGGTTCTGGCAGAAAAGGAAAAGGAAGTTCTGGGTTTCTATTTTTCCTATAATCCGATTAATGATTATAAGATCAGTAAGAATATTAACTGTCCTTCTTTAGAGGAATTAAGTCTTCATAAGGGCTTTGTCAGTGGTTTTGGCTTTATTAAGAAGATAAAAGAGATAAAAACCAAAAAAACAGGAGAAAAGATGGCATTTATTGATATCATAGATGATAGTTCAGCTATGAGTCTGACCATATTTCCAAATGATTATAAGAAATATGAGGGTATGCTTAAAGAAAATACTTATGTTGTCTTTGATGGCCGGATGCAGTCGGAAAGAGAACTGATAGTAAAGAGGATTGAGGAGGTATAGGATGCTGAGGATTCTGATTGTAGATGATGAAATTAAAATTCGGGAAGTTGTAAAAGAATATGCTGAAGTATCTGGCTATGAATGCGATGAAGCCTCCGATGGAGCAGAGGCAGTAGAAAAAGTCGCAAATAATGATTATGACTGTGTAATACTGGATATTATGATGCCTCGTCTTGATGGCTTTTCAGCCTGTAGAAAAATAAAGGAAATGAAAAATGTTCCGGTAATCATGCTGTCGGCCAGATCGGAAGAGGAAGACAAGCTGTTTTCTTTTTCGATGGGCATCGATGACTATGTGACCAAGCCTTTTTCGCCAAAGGAACTGATGGCCAGAATCAAGGCGGTATGTGAGAGAAATAAGCGAAGTGTTAACTCAATTTTCAGATATGAGGATCTGACAGTTGATTTTGATGCCCGTGATGTCTATATCGATAATGAAAAAATTAATATGACACCAAGGGAACTGGATCTGCTGATATATTTTATCGAACATAAAAATATGGCTTTAGACAGAGACAAGATTCTTTCGGCTGTCTGGGATGACTACTATGGCGATGAAAGAACAGTTGATACGCATGTAAAGATGCTCAGAAAATCGCTGGGCAAATACCGCGATCTGATTAAAACAGTAAGAGGAATGGGCTACAAGCTTGAAATTTGATTTTAAGGGTATTCGTTTCAATACCTGGATGTACTTTTTTACATTTTCTTTAACCATCCTGGCACTGCTGGGCTTTTTACTGTTGTCAATGATTAAACCCTACTATCGTGATTCACAGTTAAAGACTATTGATGCCATTTCGCATACCATCGAGACCAGACTGATAGATTCCAAAGCGGATGAAAAAGCGGTAGAAGAGATGTCAAGACTGGTGATTGATTCCAATGCCTGTATGCTCATCTATAATGAACAGGGAAGACTAATATATCAGAAGAATTCAATAGGTGAAATATGTCAGTTTCAGGATAAGCTGAATATTCTTTCTGATGAAATAGTGATCAGTAAGCAGCCGGATAAAATAATACAGATACTTAAGAATCAGGATCTTGATCTGGAAACTGTATCAGAAGCTACCGGCAATGCGATGATGCTTTATGGCAAGAAGATAAGTGTTAATCTGGCTAATTACTATATGCTCATCAATGTTCCTTTAGAACCTATTGAATCAATTATCAGTTTTATTTTTCGTTCCTATCTGATTCTGACTCTGTTTGTACTGGCTATATCTTTCTTTGTGTCGCTGATTCTTTCTTTGCGTTTTACCAGGCCAATAATCAAAATGAAGGAAGAAGCCAACTCTCTGGCTAACGGGAACTATAATGTTTCTTTTAAGACCGATTCCTATACAGAGATCAACGATCTGGCAGCCACACTTGATGATGCCACGGACAAGCTCAGCAAGATTGATGAATTAAGAAAAGATCTGGTGGCCAATGTATCCCATGATATAAAGACACCTTTAACAGTTATTAAGTCCTATGCGGAGATGATAGAAGATATCTCAGGTGATAATCCCAAGAAGCGTAATGAGCATCTGCATGTAATAATTAAAGAAACAGAATATTTAAATAAGCTGGTTATGGATATGCAGGAATATTCTAAGATGCAGGCCGGGGTTATTGAATTAAATAAAGAGAACTTTGATCTGTCAGAAAATATTGATGAAGTTATTGATCTTTTAAGCAAACTTATTGAGGAAAGGGAAATAAAACTTATAAGGAATTATGAAAGTGTCATAGTCTATGGCGATTCAATGAAGATTTCGCAGGTTATCTATAACTTTGTATCCAACGCAATCAAGCATTCAGATAAAGGCACTATAATCGAAATAAATGTATTCACTGATGAGGAAAAAGTAAGACTGGAAGTTAAGGATAATGGGGAAGGCATTCCTGAAGAGGCTTTGCCTTATATCTGGGACAGATATTATAAGATTGATAAGAATTTTGCCCGTTCAGAAACATCAACCGGTTTAGGCCTGGCTATTGCCAAGGCGATACTGGAAGCTCATGGCTATAAGTATGGAGTTAATTCAAAACTGGATGAGGGTTCTTTGTTCTATTTTGAAATAAAGAGGGAGATTGAAATAGGTGAGTGATTATTTAAAATATATCAACTATAGTTTTTCACAGAATGATAATGTTTTCCATGTTTCAACCGATACAACAGTACTCGGCATGTTTCTTGATGAACTGTATAAGAAAACAGTAATGGATATCGGTACGGGTTCGGGAGCTTTGCTGCTGTATGCTCATTATAAAAAGGCAGGAAAGCTTATAGGTGTTGACATTCAGGATGAGGCCCTGAAGCTGGCAAAGGAGAATATCGGCAGGTATACCGATAATTTTGAGCTTATTAAAGCTGACATCAATGAGCTTGAACATGAAAAGGTGGATGTTGTAATATGCAATCCGCCATTTTTTGAAGTTGGAAGTGTCCGTGAATCTGATGCCTGGAACAAGGCAATGTTTGAATCAGAGCTTTCGCTTGATGACATGTTTAAAGCTTTCAGGAAATTTATGAAGGAAAATGGTACAGTCTATACCTTATATCCGGCGGAGCGTTTTAATGAGTTTTATGAAATGTGTCTTAAGTATAAGCTTAAAATCATGCGTCTGCAGTTTGTACATGATCTTAATCGTCCCTATGCGATGCGCATAGTTGCCAAGCTGAAAATCGGGAAAATGAATAAGCTGAAAGTGGAAAAACCCATCATGATAAGTCGTGGTGAAATTGTTGAAAAAGGCTTTTAAACAGCAGGGTTTTATGCTATGATATTTGTGTTGCACCTTGGGTTGCAACCGCACAGAGAAGGTTTTAAAGCTACGCGCTGCCTTAATGGCGAGTCTAAATAAAGAAAGGAGCAAAATAACATGTACGCAATTATCGAAACAGGCGGCAAGCAGTTAAAGGTAGAAGAGGGTTCAGTAATTTATGTTGAGAAGTTAGATGTAAATGAAGGCGATTCTTATACTTTTGATAAAGTTATTGCTGTATGTAATGATGGCCTGACTTTAGGAACACCTTATGTTGAGGGTGCTAAGGTAAACTGCAAGGTTGAAAAGCAGGGCAAGGAAAAGAAGATTGTTATCTTTAAGTACAAGCAGAAGAAGGGTTCTACTCGTCGTAAGCAGGGTCATCGTCAGCCATATACTAAGTTAACAGTAGAATCTATCGCTGCATAAGTAAATGATTAAAGCTGTTTATTCATTTACTGATGAACACTTCACATATTTAAGTATCAAAGGTCATGCCGGCTATGCCGATGCAGGACAGGATATAGTATGTGCAGCAGTTTCCAGCATTGCCTTTGGTCTGATGAACGCCCTGGATGAAAGAGGCGATTGTCAGATAAAGGAGAAAAATAACCACATCGAAATCATCATTGATAAACCAGATGTTAAAAGTGATGATTATCTCGAACTTGTGTTATTTCAACTTAAGACTATCGAAGAGTCTTATAGTGAATTTATCAAAGTAGAAAGGAAGTAAAACATATGAGATATGTCTTAAATATTCAATACTTCGCTTCTAAAAAAGGTGTAGGTTCTACAAAGAACGGCCGTGATTCTCATTCTAAGAGATTAGGAGCAAAATTAGCTGATGGTCAATTCGCTACTGCGGGTTCTATCATCTATCGTCAAAGAGGTACTAAGATTCACCCTGGTACAAATGTTATGAAGGGTGGCGATGATACTTTATTCTGTACAGTTGACGGAATTGTTAAGTATGAACGTCTAGGCAAAGACAGAAAGAAAGTTTCTGTATATCCAGCTGCTTAGTGAATTAAAGGCCTTAGGGCCTTTTTTGTTGGGTAAATAATTATGCAATTTATTGATAAAGTTACAATTAAACTGAAGGCCGGAAACGGTGGTAATGGTTTAACTTCGTTCCGAAGAGAAAAATATAATCCACTGGGTGGTCCGGATGGCGGAGATGGTGGAAGAGGCGGATCAATTGTCTTCAAGGCTGACTCTAATAAATCAACTCTGCTTGATTTGAAATATTCCAAGATGATTAAGGCTGAAGATGGAGCTAATGGCGGCGGCAATAACCGTTATGGTCTCTCCAGAGATGATGTTACCATTCTGGTACCGGTTGGAACCATTATTAAAGATCTTGAAAGCGGGACAGTTCTGGCTGACCTTAATGAAAACGGCATGGAAGAGGTCATCTGTAAAGGCGGTAAAGGCGGCAAAGGAAACCGTCATTACGCCACGGCCAGAAATTCCGCTCCCGAATATTCGCAGCTAGGTGAAGCAGGTGAAGAAAAGACTGTGGAAATCGAGCTGAAGCTGCTGGCCGATGTGGGACTGGTAGGTTTTCCATCCGTTGGCAAGTCAACACTGCTGTCGGTTGTCTCAAGTGCCAGACCAGAAATAGCTGATTATCCTTTCACTACCCTGAAGCCACAGCTTGGCATGGTGAGGATTGATAACGATTCCTTTGTTATTGCCGATCTGCCAGGTCTTATTGAAGGTGCTTCAAAAGGTAAAGGCCTTGGCCATGAATTTCTGAAGCATATTGAAAGATGCCGGGTTATTCTGCATGTAATTGATATGGGTGGCGAATATCGTGATCCGCTTGAGGATTATGAGATCATAAACAAAGAACTCAAGGACTATCCGGGAAATCTTGATAAGCGTCCTCAGCTTGTCATCGCCAACAAGATGGATCTGGATAACGCCAAAGATAATCTGGAACGATTTAAAAAGAAATATCCTGATGTAGAAATATATGAAACCACAACCATTATTAATGAGGGCTTAAAGCCGGTATTATACCGTCTTAAGGATATGTTAAAGACTATTCCGGTATTTCCACTATATGAAAATACTAAAGAAAATGAAAAGGTGGTTTATACCTTTGAGAAACCCGAGGAATTTAAGGTCTTTAATGAAGGCAATGGTGTCTTTAGAGTTGAGGGTGAAAAGATTGAAAGACTTTTTGCGAATACCAACTTTAAGGATGAGGATTCTGTAATGCGTTTTTCAAGAA
>JBJFHC010000139.1:0-3279 GCA_051893275.1 Erysipelotrichaceae bacterium
ACTCAATGTAGCTTGAACAGAAATCATTCCAGACAAAGTTAATCAGCTCATTGCCGGCAATCGCAAACTCATAGCGGTCAAGATTCATGGTAGTCTGATTAATAATGTAATTAAGCTTTGAAATAATCCAGTTATCAATCGAGCTTTCTATCTGAGGCTTTTCATACTTATAGCCTTCAGGCATATTCATTAAGACAAATCTTGAAGCATTCCATAATTTATTGATAAAGTTCCAGCCAGCTTCCATCTTGGCAGTTGAAAAATTCATATCAAGACCTGGTGTAGAGTTGGTCGAAAGGAATAGTCTTAAGGAATCGCAGCCATATTTATCAATCAGATCAATTGGATCAATACCGTTTCCTAAAGACTTAGACATCTTTCTGCCCTTTTCATCACGAATCAGACCATGAATCAGACAGTCTTTGAATGGATAAGTATTCATAAAATGCTTGCTTGACATAGCCATTCTGGCTACCCAGAAGAAGATAATATCATAGCCGGTAACCATACATGATGTCGGGAAGTAATGCTTGAGATCTTCCGAATCCTCAGGCCAGCCTAAGGTTGAGAAAGGCCATAAGGCACTGGAGAACCAGGTATCAAGTACATCTTCATCCTGATGATAATTCTCGATATCCTCTGGCGGATTAACTTCGCAATAGATTTCACCAGTTTCATTATGATAGTACACTGGAATTCTGTGTCCCCACCATAACTGTCTTGAAATACACCAGTCTTCAATATTTTCAAGCCATGAGGTAAAGGTCTTTTCAAATCTCTTAGGATAGAAATTAATCTTGGTATCTTCATTTTCTTGATCTTTCAGTACAGCTTCAGCCAGTGGTTTCATCTTTACAAACCACTGCTTAGAAAGATATGGTTCTACCATTACATCAGTACGTTCAGAGAAACCTACAGAATGAGTAATAGTTTCAATTTTAACAAGATTTCCATCTTCTTCAATCTTTTTTACCAGTGCATCACGGCACTCATATCTGTCCATACCCTGATATTCACCACAGATTTCATTCATGGTTCCATCTTCATTCATACAGATAGGCATTTCCAGATTATGTCTTAAGGCAATCTGATAGTCATTAGGATCATGAGCTGGAGTACATTTCATAATGCCGGTACCAAAACCGATTTCAATATATTCATCACCAATTATCGGTAAAACAGCACCATTGGCTGGGGAAATACATTTCCTGCCAATCAGGTAATTGGTTGATTCATCATTAGGGTTTACTACAACACAAACATCACCAAACATGGTTTCCGGACGGGTTGTGGCAACAGTAAATGTATCATCTGAGTCTACAAGATGATACTGGAAATAGTACATCTTGCCTTCAACATCTTTATGAATAACCTCAATGTTACTTAAGGCAGTCTTGGCTTCAGGATCCCAGTTGATAACTCTTTTGCCCTGATAAATCAATCCTTCTTTATAGTATCTTACAAATACCTCTTTAACCGCATTAGAAAGCCCCTCATCAAGTGTAAATCTCTCCTTACGATAATCTACTGAGATACCCAGTTTTGCCCACTGTTTACGGATAAAATCGGAATATTCAGCCTTCCACTCCCAGGCTTTCTCTAAGAATTTTTCTCTTCCCAGATCATATCTTGAAACACCCTGGGCTTTTAGTCTGGCATCTACCTTGGCCTGGGTGGCGATACCGGCATGGTCCATGCCCGGAACCCACAAGACATCATAACCTCTTAAACGTTTATAGCGGGAAATCAGATCCTGCAATGTATTATCCATCGCATGGCCCAGATGCAGCTTTCCGGTTACATTGGGTGGCGGAATTACAATGGTATATGGCTTCTTAGTTTCATCACCACACTCAAAAAACTTGTTTTCTATCCAGTAATCATACTTACCTTCTTCTACTTTTTTTGCATCATATTTTGTATCTAGCATATATCCTCCTGCAAAATAAAAAAGGTGGCAAAAGGGCGCAAACGCGCGGTACCACCTTAATTTCTAACTTATACTCTTAACGCGAGCTACGTATAAACTTACTTAGTTTCAGTCTATAGACTCCAAGACTACTTTTCATTTCTTTTCCGTATCCTTTACACCTTACAGGATATCTCTAGATGTCACAAAGAAACTACTTCCTTCTTTTCACTGTCTTTTAGTATTATATCAAACAATAATTCTTATTCAATCCTATTTGGCACTTCTGGCATCTGTTACGATATAGCCATGGGCACGTAACAGTTCAGAAACCTTCTGAGCATCAGGTTCATCATTTCTGATGACGATATTAACTTCAGCTCCACGGTAAACTATCATATGTGTGATATTAATACCGGCTTCCGAAATAACACCGGCGATATTCTTTAAAATACCAACCTCGTCTTTTCTTACTTCTACTACAATTCTGGAACCCTTTGAATAATAGCCCATCAGTTCAACAAAGGCACCAAATATTGCCTTCTGAGTAATAATACCGATGACATTATTCTTATCATCAACAACCGGCAGACAGGCAACGTTATTGACATTCATCTTATCTGCTGCCTCTTCCAGAAGTGCATCCTGATCAATCGTAACAACATTTTTAACCATAACATCGCCACAGGTTGTTCTCTGAAGAATAGAGTTCATCTCAAATACCGATAAGGTTGTTGCCTTACTTGGAGTATAGTCTGATAAAGTTGATTCTGTGATTAAACCAACAAGCTTAGTACCCTCAACGATAGGTACACGATGGAAATGTCCATCTTTCATTGCCTTAAATGCCAGATTGATTGAATCATCTTTTGTCAGGCAGACAGGCTGTTTTGTCATCCAATCCTTAACATACATGATATTATCCTCCTAAATATGCCTTCTGTACTGCACTTGAAGCGGCAAGTTCCTTACCAGTTCCGCTCAGTACGATTTTTCCGGTTTCCATAACATAGGCATGATCTGCAATCTCCAGGGCCATCTTGGCATTCTGTTCTACGACAAAGATTGTAGTACCAGCCTTATTTATATCTTTAATTATAGCGAAAATTTCCTTAACCAGCAAAGGAGAAAGACCCATTGAAGGCTCATCCATTAACAGTACTTTTGGCTTAGACATCAAAGCTCTGGCCATGGCCAGCATCTGCTGCTCACCACCAGAAAGTGTACCGGCCATCTGTTTCTTTCTTTCTTCAAGACGTGGGAAAAGTTCATAGACATGTTTAAAATCATTAGCGATTTCACTCTTGTCATGCCTTAAATAAGCACCGAGGTGCAGATTCTCTTCAACAGACATCTGCGTAAATACACGT
>JBJFHC010000140.1:0-3250 GCA_051893275.1 Erysipelotrichaceae bacterium
GCATGATTGATGAACCGGTAGAATAGGCATCATCCAGTTCCAGGAAGTGGAATTCAATAGTTGACCACTGGATTATTTCTTCAGACATTCTTGAAAGATGCATCATTAAAATACTTAAGTCTGAGGCCAGTTCTATACAGTAATCTCTATCGCTTACGCCATCCAGTGAATTGTCCACCGGTTTTTTAAAGTTCAGAAGTCTGGAAGTATATTCTCTGTCTATTGGATAGGTCGTTGTGGCCAGAGCACCTGAACCTAAAGGACATTCATCCATCAGTTCATATGTGTTTTCTAAACGAATATAGTCTCTTTTTAACATATTGGCATAGGCCATCATCCAGTGTGCCAGCGAGATGGGCTGGGCATGCTGCAGATGGGTGAAGCCCGGCATGATGGTTTCTTTATGTTCAGCTGCATTTTTACATAATGTTTCTAAAAAAGAAATAATCAGTTTCTGTATTTCCTTTATTTCTTTTTTGACATAAAGACGCATATCTAAAGCTATCTGATCATTACGGGATCTGGCGGTATGCAGTCTTTTGCCGGCATCACCGATTCTGTCAGTTAAGGTTTTTTCGATAAACATATGGATATCTTCATAATTGCCCGAGAAGTCAATGATGCTGTTCTCAATATCACTTAATATTGAATTCAAACCCTTTTGAATAGCTTCTTTATCTGGCTTTGAGATAATTCCCTGCCTTTGCAGCATTTCACTGTGGGCAAGAGAACCTTCAATATCTTCTTTATAAAGCCGACAGTCAAAGGGTAATGAAGTATTGAAACTGTCAAGTTTTGCGTCAGCTTCCTTTAAGAAGCGACCTGCCCACATTTTTGCCATATTTTCTCCTTTTAATCTACTGAAGCGAAATGAATTCCTTCTTTTTCATATAATGCCTGGTCGTTTAAAGCTCTTACCTTCAGTGGCAGTCCATAAAGACTGATGAAGCCTGCACTGTCGGCCTGATTGTAACAGTCATCTTCATCAAATGTTGCCATAGCTGAAGAATAAAGACTGTAGGGACTTGTAACGGATACTGGAATGATGTTCCCTTTATAGAGTTTCATCTTTACATCACCGCTTACGCATTCCTGAGTCGAGTCTACAAATCTGGATAAGGCTTTTCTAAGTGGCGTATACCACTGTCCATTATAAACCAGATCGGCAAACTTAAGAGCCACCTGCTGCTTATAGTGAGCTGTTTCTTTATCCAATGTAATTTCTTCCAGCTTCTTATGGGCGGCATAAAGAATAGTACCACCCGGTGTTTCATAGACGCCACGTGACTTCATGCCAACCAGCCTGTTCTCCACAACATCGAGAAGGCCAATGCCGTTTCTGCCACCGATTTCATTAAGTTTAAGAATAATATCCAGTGGCTTCATTTCTTCTCCATTTAATGATACTGGTACACCCTGTTTAAACTGGAGGGATATTTCAGTTGCCACATCCGGGGCAGTATAAGGAGATACCCCCAGTTCAAGGAATCCCGGCTTGTCAATTGGCGCTTCATTGGAAGGATCTTCCAGGTCTAGGCCTTCATGAGACAGATGCCAGAGGTTTTTATCCTTGGAGTAGTTTGTTTCTTTATCTATTTTTAATGGAATATGATGTTCTTCAGCATATTCTATTTCTTTTTCACGTGAATTAAGTTCCCAGAAACGCCATGGGGCAATTACATCCATATTTGGATCAAAAGCCTTGATTGCCAGTTCAAAACGCACCTGGTCATTGCCCTTGCCGGTACAGCCATGGCAGATGGCATCAGCACCTTCTTTATGGGCTATTTCGACAATTCTTTTGGCAATAATCGGACGGGCAAAAGAAGTTCCCAAGAGATACCCTTCATAGCTGGCTCCAGCCTTCATGGTTGGAATGATATATTCGTTGACAAATTCTTCCTGCAGATCTTCTACATATAATTTGGATGCTCCAGTTTTAAGCGCTTTTTCTTCCAGACCTTCAAGCTCTGAACCCTGACCTACATTGCCGGATACGGCAATAATTTCAGCGTTATAGTTTTCCTTGAGCCAAGGAATAAGCACAGATGTATCTAAGCCTCCTGAATAGGCTAAAACAATTTTTTTGTATTCTTTTTTCATTTCCATTTCCCCTCTATTACTTTTTTTGTTTGTGCTTTTTATGTTTCTATATGTTTTCTTCGTCGGGATTTCATTTTCTTTACCTCTTTAAATTAAAAAAACGTCCCTGATAAGGACGTAAAAATACGCGGTACCACCTTAATTCCATTCAATAAAATGAACGACACCTCAATTCTTAACGCGAATCTTACGTTCACTGCCTCAATAATTCGACAGTGCGGTTTAAAGACACGTTCCAGCGACATTCAGTGATAAATTACACCATGCTTATCTCTCTTTAACTGAAGAGGCCATCCGTACTACTTCTTATCATTACCTTTAAGCAAAAATATAAACTATTTCAGAAATGAATTCAATACGAATTGAAATAATTTTCTGTAAATAAATGAAAAATATAATAAATTAATGAAACTATTTTCATAATTTAATATACGAGTAAAATGAATCTGGAAAAATTTAATTGTGGAATAATTGTGTGAAAAAATTATCAGATTATTGTGGAAATTTTCTGTATGGTAAGCGTTTTCTCAGATTGATATATTTAAGGTGTAAAAAAACTTGCAGGTTTTGTAACAAGGAGGATGACTTAAACATGGATTTATATGAAATGGCATTCGGCTTAATACTAAATGCCGGTAATTCAAAATCTAAATCAATGATGGCTATCGAGGCTGCTAGAGAATTTGAGTTTGAAGAGGCTGAGAAGCTGGTTGCGGAAGCGGAAGAAGATTTAAGAGCTGCTCATCAGACACAGACAGATCTGATCCAGGGTGAAGCAAGGGGTGAAAAAATGGACTTAAATCTTATCATGGTTCATGCACAAGATCATTT
Source organism: Erysipelotrichaceae bacterium (assembly GCA_051893275.1). Lineage (GTDB taxonomy): Bacteria > Bacillota_I > Bacilli_A > Erysipelotrichales > Erysipelotrichaceae > Colivicinus. The sequence goes on from JBJFHC010000140.1 coordinate 2,935, forward strand.
AACTACTGCCATGATCATGATTGATCAGGCAAATGAATTTATCAATCTATACAGATTGATCAGCGAATTAAAAAAGTAAAATAAGGAGAAAAAGAAATTTTATGAGAATTATGTTAGCATGCTGCGCTGGTATGTCAACAAGCTTAGTAGTTTCTAAAATGCAGGAAGCAGCTAAGCAGCAGGGCAAGGACTATAAGATCTGGGCTGTTGAACAGGGCCAGATTGAAGCTGAAATGGGTAACTTTGATGTTCTTCTTTTAGGACCACAGGTTAGACATATTATGAGAAAAGTTCAGAAGATCGTTGGTGATGCTGC
>JBJFHC010000141.1:0-3245 GCA_051893275.1 Erysipelotrichaceae bacterium
TAAGAACGATACCGACAACAGCGACGCAGATCGATACCATAAGTGACACAAGCTTTTTTCTCACAGCCTTGTCATGCATTGCCCGATAGCTGTTTAATTCCTTATAGTTTTCATTATTTAACTGATATTCTAATGCCTTCATATAAACTCCCAAAAATCAAGGCTGATATTTCTACCAGCCTTTAAATCATTAATTAAGCCAGTATAGTTGTAAAGTAACCTACAATCGATACCAGAAGCATTAATAACATAATCTTATTAACGCTGACTCTTTTCTTGGCAAGTAGCCAGTAAACCAGGAATGCACCACCAAGAACCAGAATCTTAGGCTGAATGCCTTCTAAGATATTCTGTACATTAACGGTCATTTCGCCATAGCTGAACTGTAAACCAGACTTAATGTTGCAGGTAGAGGCAGTAACAGCACCGATAACAGTTAAACCAACAATATTGGCAGCGGAGATAATCTTATCCTTGATACCAGAAGCCAGAATCTGAGAAACACCATTTAAACCAATCTTATAGGCGTTATAGAACAGGAACCATGAAGTAGTTGGAACGATTGCCCAGAATAACAGAATATAAACCAGTGGACCAACGATAGAACCTGTTTCAGCTGAAATACCGATACCGATAGCCAGGATAATTGGAATAAATGTTGACTGATATAATGAGTCAAACAGACCGGCACAAGGGCCCATCAGAGCAGTCTTGATTGAACTTGCCAGCTCATCTGGAACTTCATCACCATGAATAGCCTTTTCTTCTTCAATAGCCAGAGCAATACCAACAATTAAACCACCCCATGTAGGCTCTGTGTTGAAGAATTCCATATGTCTCTGCATCAGATCCTTCTGAGCTTCAGGATTACCTGGATATAATTTATCCTTAACTGTATACATGGTTCTTACTACGGCCGGAGCCTGCATACGTTCCATGTTCTGAGTTGACAGATATACCCACATCCAGTTAAACCAGGCTTTGAATATATCCTTCTTAGTTAAAAGACGAGTGTTTTCCATTAGTTAGCACCTTCACTTTCTGTCTTGCCGTATCTGAAATCAGCTAATGCGAATACTAAGGCAACTACCAGAATGGCAATTACGCTTACCTTAAATACAGTGAATAGAACAAATCCAAATACGAAGTATACAAATTCAAAATTCTTCTTAACACACTGCTTCAGAATGATTGCGAAACCGATAAGAGGCAGCATACCACCGAAAATTCCAATAATTCCTGAAATTGATGGTGGAATAGAATTCATCAGATTAGTCATTACACTTGGTCCAAGGTAACAGGCCAGGAAAATAGGGAAGAATCTGAATACAAACAGGAAAATATTTCCATAGAAAGGAACTAAAGCAGCCTGATCAAGCTTGCCGGCTTCCAATAGCCTGTCCATATGATGAACCCAGTAAACGTTGATAATCTTTACACCATTCCAGATTAATACACCCAGTGCACCTAATAATGCGGCTAAAGTTAAAGACTCTTCGACAGTAGCTCCAGCTACCATAGCCAGAGGGATACCGATATATGCCGCAAAGTTAATATCGTTAGCGGCAACACCACCTACAGTAATTGAACCCAGGTATAATGAGTTGATTGCACAACCGAAAATAATACCCTTAGAAACATCACCCAGAATTAAACCAATAATCATACCGGCAACAAGTGGTCTGCCCACAGTCCACCAGCCACCATTGTCACCCCATAGAGGGATTGACCATCTAGCACCGCAATAACCAAATATCGCAATTAACAGTGCCTGCCATAAAGCCATAATTGTTATCCTCCTTATTCTTTATATTTTGCCTTCAACAGACTTCCACTCAACCACTGAACCCTGCGCGCCAGTTGCGTTAAAGAATACTCTTACACCGTCGCTTGTCAACTTTCTGCAGGCCTCAATATCAGCTTGTGCAAGTGTTGAATAGTCAACTAACTTAACTCCACCCTTTGCCATCTGTGGACCGATATTTAATTCATTTGGCAGATCCTTAACCAGTTCTCTGATCTGAACCAGGGTTCTTGGATGCTTCATCAGAATTAAAGTATGCACATCATTAGTCTTAGCTGCCTCGATTGCGGCAACTGAATCCTTTACTGTGTAAACACTGGCATTGATTGCCTTTGGCACAGCATTTTCAAAGATAGACTTCAGCAAAGGATTGGTAGCGGTCATATCATCGATAACCACAATATCCTTAATACTGTAATCTGAGCAGATAAACTGCATACACTGACCATGGATCAGTCTCTCATCACTTCTAATTAAACAAATCATTTTCTATATCCTTTCTTTATTTAAAGACATCTCTTGAATGTCTCATTGCCACATAATCAGCACTTGAATCAACTATTTCCTTAGCCAGCTGTTCAGCACTTCCCTCATATCCCATTCTTTTAATCAGCAATTCAATCATCATTGGAATACTTGCACCGCACAAAATCACATTGTCAGTTTCCGCAATAGCGATTAAAGATGCATTGAATGGCGTAGCATTTAACAGATCCACCACATAGATACACTCATCAAACTTATCACCGGCTTCCTTAACTCTTAAGCCAAGCGACATGAGATCCTCTTGCCCATCGAAACAGATAGCTTCAAGATTCTCCTGTGGTCCGGCAATCATTTCGGCTGCCGACTTTAAACCATCCGCAAATGTTGAATGTGTACAGATTACAATACCTATCATTTCTAACCCTCTTTCTTTCCTTACCGTCATCATTGTAATACATGTTTTTTAACTTGTATTAACAAATTTTTAGTTGTATTATATATAGTGTAAAACTTGTATTATTTTTCACGAAGTTGTAGGATTAAGTTATGAATGAAGACATCAAAATACCAAAATACCAGATAATTGAAAACGACATTATCGACCAGATCCATCAGGGGATTCTAAAAAACGAACAGAACGTCCCTTCTGAAGCCTCACTTATGGCCAAATATAACTGCTCAAGAGTAACGGTCCGACAGGCTTTGGGCAACCTGCAGTACAAAGGCTTTATCTACAAAAAACAGGGAAGCGGTTCCTATGTGAAACAGGCCACTGCCCTGCACAAACATCCGGCAATGAAATCATTCTCCGAAGATATGATTGATATGGGCAAAAAACCAAGTTCCCAGGTTACAACCTTCAATATAACCATGGCTGGAGAAAATATTGCCGCTCTGCTCAAAATAAAAAAAGAAGACAAAGTCTACTACATTGAAAGAATAAGATATGCCGATG
>JBJFHC010000142.1:0-3242 GCA_051893275.1 Erysipelotrichaceae bacterium
TAAATGATAAAGCCATATATTGTTTTATATTTGTTGTTCCATTTAATGAATAAAGGGAATATTATATAGAAAATAAGGATAGCCGGAACAAACCAGAGGAAGGATCCGCCGGCTTTGGTAAAGAATTCGATAAATAGTAATCTGTTGAAGATATTCTTTGTAGACATATTGAATATAGCCATGATTAAGATAAAGGCTATAAACTTTGGATATAGTGATCTGAATCTGTTTGTAACGAATTCTTTATAGTTTATATCTCTGTTTACAAGTGAGCTTACAGAAACCAGGAAGAAAATATCTACGCCGATATAGGCTATGGATACTAAAAAGCTCTCCACAAAAGATGAGGAAAGCTTTATCCATAAGTGAAAGATAATAATCAATAAAGCTCCTGTAAGCTGCAGAAACTTTTTATTGATTGTCATATTACTGTTCTCCTGGCACCATTGCGAAGAAGACAAGGTTGTTGTAGCTGTAGGAAACTTTTTCTTCAGCTTCAGTGCAGATGTTCCATCTCATATCGTGGTTATCTTCAAGCTGTTTAGTTAAGGCTTCAACATTGTCTGTCATGAATACATAGGCAACAAATGGGATAGTACCAATCATTGGCTGGAAGCAGACGCCTGAAGTGAATTCAGTAATGTCGTTAGAGAAGCCGTTTAACCAGCCTGGTTCAACTTCTGCCACAACCAGGTTGTATTCAGTGTAGTTTTTAGAAGCTATAGCTTCAGCAATTTCAACTACATTGTCAGTTTTTTCTGCTTCATCAAAGAAAGCGTTAGCCAGCTTTCCGCCAAGAGTATCGGCAGATGGGCGGTCAACGGTTACATTATCGTCACCTTTTTGTCCACAACCTACCAGTACCAGTAAAGTGAGCAGGCAAATAAGTATTTTTTTCATTTTATTTCTCCTTGATCCCTTTCGGGCATAGCCATTATAACAGATACATAGTATTAAAGATATAGTTGCATACTGAAGAATAAGTGAACAATTATGGGATAATTGTAGAATTTTGAGTGTAGTATAAAAATGTCTCAAAAAGGATTAATGTCCGAATCAAGAACTGGGCCTGCATCTCTTAAGAACATACTTCGATAACTTGATTCAAATTATTTTGAATCATATTCAATAATGAAACAAGCCGGTTTTTAACTAAATAGCAGTTTACCCCCCAAGTAACCCCCCAAGTAACCCCCCAAGCAAGCTTCTGACAACTTGATTGAAATCTATTTAATTGTTATATTTGACTTATCAAAGATATTGATAAGAAAAGTGTAAGCTATCCTTCATATAAGAAATGGATTTTGGAAGAGTAGTTTTAATAGCTGTTCGATTTGAAATAAAGAAAGAATAAAGGAGATTTACATGAAAAGTATAAAACCTGGAAGAGGTCCTTCTAAATTTAATGTCTTTGCCTCTGTATGTGTGGCTCTGTTTGGGGTGTTCTGGTGTATTGTGGTCTTAAGCATGGGTGCTTATATTATGCTGCCTTTTGGCATTATCTTTGTGGTTATTGCCATAGGTCAGACAGTTTATTCATATCATAATGCTACAAGTGAAAACAGATATTCAATAGTCGATATAGTTGATGAGGATGAGGAAAGAGATTCTTTAGATATTGAGAAGGAATACTGTCCATACTGTGGTACAAAGATTAATAATGATTATGAGTACTGTCCAAAGTGTGGAAAGAGGTTAAATTAACACATCTTAATATAATATCTATCTATATTGGAATAATTTAAATAAGTAAGATATAGATATGTTTGAGAAAAGATTAAGATATTTTGGCATATTTGGAATAATCAGTTTATTATCCTACAGCGCAATGGTTGTGTTTTCACCTTTAGCCTATCCAGGCTATGACTGGATAAGTATGGCGGTGAGTGAACTTTCAGCTGTGGGTGCACCAAGTGAAAAACTCGCAAATCAGCTCAACTGTCTATTTGGTCCCTGTGGTCTTGTATCGATAATGGCTGTATGTTTGGCGATGGTCTTTGTTAAGTCCAGGGTTTTAAAAAATGGCGTATATCTGTTTGCGGCTATGGAATGGGTGTGTAGTGCTGGCTATACTATGTTTCCCTGGAGTGAGAATGTTTTTCAGAATACCATGCATCTTATTGTCACTGTTCTTGTAGTTGTACTGAGTATTGTGTCACTGATTCTTATTGGGATTGGTGCCAGGAAGGAAGAGCTTAAGAGTTTAAGTGTGTGGGCCTTTGTCTGTCTGTTTATGATGTTAATGGGGCCTTTGGGTATGAACCTGTTTCCATCTCTGTTTGGTATATTTGAGAGGTTTTCTACTTTTTCAGCGGTAATATTTAACTGTATACTGGGTATTTATCTGTTAATGGGGAAATTCTCGGTTTAGAAATGATAAAATTAAGTCTGTTTTAATTAACAGATTTTTTATTTTTAAGGGGGAAACTATGTTAAACAAGATTGCGTCATTTTTTAAGTTTGATGAACGTAAAACCAGTTTTAAGACCGAGACAATTGCCGGTATTACTACTTTTATGACCATGGCATATGTTCTGATTGTGCAGCCTGCATTAATTGTAGGTGGCGAAGCTGCCATGACTGATATAAATGGAGTGGTTATAACCAAGGAGGCAATTCTGGTTACCTGTGCAGTTATTTCGGCAGTAATTACTTTATTAATGGCTTTCTATGCCAATCTGCCTTTTGCGCTTTCAACCGGTATGGGCTCTAATGCCCTGTTTGGCGGTTTAATGGCCAGCGGCGCTGTTTCTTTTGGTGGAGCCATGGCGATTACTTTAATCTCTGGTGTTATTTTTGTGCTGCTGACAGCTTTGGGAATCAGGGATCTGATTGTGCAGATCATTCCCAAGAATCTGAAGATTGCGATTGGTACCGCTATTGGTTTCTTTATTGCCTATCTTGGTTTTTCTAACAGTGGTATTGGTACTTATGTAAATGGTATTGGCCGTGGTGATTTTATGCAGCCAGATATCTTGCTGGCAGTATTTGGTTTAATTCTGATTGCCGTACTGCATGCCAAGAAGGTAACCGGTGATATTCTGATTGGTATTATGGTGGTTACGCTTATTGGTATTCCTTTAGGGGTTACCGTTCTTCCATCAAGTTTTGCCAAGGTGCCTGATATGGCGGGTCTTAAGAATATTATGTTCTATTTTGACTTTAAGGCAGTTCTCGCTGTATCGACCGTTCCATTAATATTCGCAACATTCTGTGGTGACTTCTTTTCAACTCTGGGTACG
>JBJFHC010000143.1:0-3230 GCA_051893275.1 Erysipelotrichaceae bacterium
AATTATGCCTATTGCCATTAAAATAAGAGCTATGCCAAATAAAGGGTAGAGTTTCCGATTATCTTATCAATCGGCAGCATTGTTGCCAGTATATAGTAGGCAAGTATGACAATAGTCCAGAATGTTGTGCCAAGACTTTCTGGTGTAAGTCTTGCCATAAGAGATGCTGGGCTTGTGACAAAGACAGTTCCAACTAATAGAAGCAGAATTATCGAGAATATGCGCATGATGATTTTTGCGGCTTTGCCAAGATATTTGCCTGAAAGCTCGGCTATTGATGCCCCACCATTTCTTTCAGAAATCATTCCGGTCAGATAATCATGAACTGCACCACCCAGAATTGAGCCAAAAGTAATCCATAAGAATACCACTGGTCCAAAGGTTGCACCCATTAATGCACCAAATATTGGTCCGGTACTGGCAATATTTAATAGCTGTATCAGAAAGGATTTCCACTTAGGCATTGGTACAAAGTCAACACCGTCTTTCTGGTTAATGGCTGGAGTAGTTCTTTCATCTGGCCCAAATATTTTTTCTGTGAGTCGGCCATAGAAGATATATCCTGTAAGCAGTATCAGTAATGCGCTAAAAAATGAAATCATGACATCCCCTTTTCTATAAACAATATTGTAGTGCCAGTGTATTAAATGTTCACCATTAATTCATATAAATACTGTTATAATATAAATAGTTCATTTTTGAACTGTTCAGTATTTAACTGTCTGGAGTGTTTTATGAATAATCTGTTAGAAAATGTATTTATCAGCCGTGAGTTTTATCATTTTATGTTAAATCCCATCTGTGAGAAGTTTAAACTTACTCATACTGAGGTAATGATACTGCTGTTTCTGGCCAACTATCCTGCAAATGATACAGCCAGCGACATCGTCAACAAAAGACATCTGACCAAGTCCAGTGTATCAATGGCTTTAAGAGATCTTACAGAAAAGAACCTGGTAAGTGGTGAATATATTGATGGTAATCATCGTTCTGTTCACTTAAAACTTTTAGACAAGTCTAACAGTATTATCGAAGAAGGAAACAGGCTTCAGAGTGAGTTTCTGGAAGTGCTGGTAAAGGATTTTTCAGACAGTGATAAAGAGCTATTAAAAAAATATATGGATAAGATGTGTGACAATATTCGTTCATATTATGGAAGTTAGGAGGCTATATGGAAAAGAATACAATTAATAAGCTGGCATATGATCTTACTTATCAGCGTTATCTTTTAAATAAAGATAAGGCTAATTATCTGTTTAATGATCTTTCTGTTGGTGATTATGTAGTACTGCATACTGTTTTAGGTTTTGAAGATAAAGCATATTTAGAAAAGCTTGCTGAGATGCTTGATTTAACAATATCCAGGATGTCTAATGTTGCCACCAATTTAAAGAACAGAGGTTTAATTACCTGGTCACATGATGGCGATGGATCTGAGGGAACTTATCTGACAGTTACTGAGACAGGTCTTAAACTGATGGATAAACAGGAAGAAAAGCTTAAGAATTATTATGAGAGAGTTATTAACCGTTTTGGTTTAAAGAATACGGTTGACCTCATCGGCAAGATGACAGCTTTGGAAACAATTATGGAAGAGGAGATGGAAAATGAGTAATTATTTTGAACTGAAAGAAGATATCTGCCGTAAAAATGATGCCATAGCCCCTCGCCTTTATGCCGAATATGGCGTAAAGAGAGGTTTAAGAGATGAGAATGGTACTGGCGTGCTGGCTGGTTTAACCAATATATCTAAAATTACTTCTTTTGAATTTATTGATGGTGTTAAGACTCCAGCTGATGGAAAACTGTGGTATCGAGGATATAGAGTTGAAGATTTACTGAATTCTTTGGGTGAAGATGAGCTTGGCTATGAAAAAATAGCTTATCTTTTATTAATGGGCGAAATGCCAGATGAAAAAGAAGCAAGTGATTTCTTTAAGCTGGTAGGAAGTTCACGTACCCTGCCATCTAACTTTACAAGGGATGTCATCATGAAGGCTCCAGGTAAAGATATTATGAACTCGATGACCCGTTCTATTTTAACTTTAGCTTCCTATGATGATAAGGCTATGGATACCTCGGTATCTAATTCATTAAGGCAATGCATCCAGCTTATTGCTGACTTTCCGCTATTAGCTGTATATGGCTATCATGCCTATAACTATTATGACAATCTGGACTCGATGTTCATTCATCGTCCTGATCCTAACTTATCAACAGCCGAGAATATTCTCTTAATGTTAAGACCAGACAGACAGTATACAAAAACTGAGGCCAAGGTTTTAGATACAGCATTAATACTGCATATGGAACATGGTGGCGGCAATAATTCTACCTTTACCACCAGAGTTATTACCTCAGCCGGTTCTGATACTTACTCCACTATTGCGGCTGCCATGTCTTCATTAAAAGGTCCAAAACATGGTGGTGCCAATATCAAGGTAATGGAAATGATGGATGACATTCGTAAACATGTAGATAACTATGAAAACGAAGAAGAACTCTCTGATTATCTTTCGAAGATTATCAATAAAGAAGCTTTTGACAGAAAGGGCTTAGTCTATGGCATGGGACATGCCGTCTATTCCCTATCTGATCCAAGAGAAAGAGTCTTTAAGTCCTATGTAGAAAAACTGGCTCATGAAAAAGGCAGAGAAAAAGACCTGATACTCTATCAGAATGTTGAAAGACTGGCACCTGAACTGATTGCGAAGTATAGACATATCTATAAGGGTGTAAGTCCAAATGTTGATTTCTACAGTGGTTTCGTCTATGATATGTTGGGCATACCACAGGAGCTTTATACCGCCATGTTTGCGATTGCCAGAATTGTTGGCTGGTCAGCTCACAGGATTGAGGAGCTTATCTGTACTGATAAGATTATCCGTCCTGCCTATATGTCAGTAATGGAAGAAAGATAGCAGCAGCTATCTTTCTTTTTTTAAAAGATCGGCCGGATAAAACTTATCTAAACCTTGCAGATTATGGTAAAATAAAGATGCCTCAAAAGAGGACAGGTAGGCAAGCGTCATCTTGCCCATGTGACTAACATATTAATCTGAGAAAAATGCAGTTATGTAAAGGACTGAGGGTCGGCAAGCGACAAAAAAACTTGAGAGAAATGCAGTTATGTAAAGGACTGAGGGTTGGCAGACAACAAAAAAATTAGTCATTAAAGGAGACGGTCAACATCGAGGTGTTGAAGTCTCCTTTTAAATTGTGGAGAAAAC
>JBJFHC010000144.1:0-3229 GCA_051893275.1 Erysipelotrichaceae bacterium
AAGACTATGCCAAGTGTGAGGAATATCTCAAGCTTTCATTAATGGTTATGAAAGTTCTTGATGACTTAAGAAAGTCAGCAGGTATTGTTTATAAAGACGATAATAATTAAGTCACTTAATGTGGCTTTTTTATTTTGCCTTTGACAGCTAAATTTTAGAATTAATATAATATAAAAAATTAAAAAAAGAATATATGACACGTATTTTGGTAGCGGATGATGAACACGATATCTGCGAAATGATTGAAAGATATGCTCAGCATGAAGGTTATGAAACAAAAGGTGTGCATGATGGACTGCAGGCTCTTTCACTGTGTCAGAATGAAGAATTTGACATTATCATTATGGATATAATGATGCCGGTAATGGATGGCTATACAGCCTCACGTAAGATCAGAGAAATCAAGGACACACCGATAATCATGCTGTCAGCCAGAGGTGAAGCTTACGACAAACTCTATGGCTTTGATCTGGGTGTGGATGATTATGTAACCAAGCCATTCTCACCTCAGGAACTTATGGCCCGTATCAAGGCAATCCTTAGAAGAAGCAGATCAAATACCGAAAAGACTTTAATCAGAAGTGCCGGTATCGAAATAGATGTACCAGGGCGTATTGTCTATATCGATCACCAAAAGGCTGAACTAACCGCCAAGGAATTTGACCTGCTGGTATATTTCATCAAGAATAAAGGGATTGTCCTGACCAGAGAAACAATCTTAAATGCTGTATGGGGCTATGAATGCACAGGGCAGGAAAGAACAGTGGACTGGCAGATTAAACTTTTGAGAAATAAAATGGGCAAATACCGCAATATGCTTAAGACCATTAGAGGGGTAGGGTACCGCTACGATGAATAAGAGAAGATCTTTTTTCAGCCGTATCTGGCTGGGCTTTGTGCTCTTTTCTCTGATTATTTTTGCGATGCTCTGGCTTTTACAGAATGTTTTTCTTAAGAGCTTCTATGATGTGATGCTTATAAACAACACCAGAAAAGTGACAGAAGAAATAGTCAGCAGCGGAAAGAGTGATACTCTTTTATCAACAATTGACAGTCTAAGTGCTGATAATTCGCTGCTCATATTTATCACCGATGAGAATGGCAATATAATCTACAGTTCCGATTCCTATAAATCTTTCTATCATTCATATATAAAAGAAGAAATCGAAAATCCATATCATGAAAATGAAACCTTAAGCTATCAAAGTGCAAGTTATCGTAATCTTCCAGATGACTATGCTGCCTTTCTAAATGAATTAAAAAGTACAGAAAATGGTAAAATCGAGCTTAAAGATGAAAATCACTATATTTGCGGAAGCTTTATTGAGCTTCAAGATTCTCAGGCAGTTTTATATGTAAGCTGTTCCCTTGGTACTATTAACGCAACTGCTTCTATCATACGAATACAGCTTTTAGCAGTAATGTTTATATCGCTGATTCTATCTTTTGTTCTGGCGTGGGTTCTGGCTCTTAAATTTTCATATCCATTAAAACAGCTAAGTTCTATGGCAAAACAGCTCTCCAAAGAAGAAGTCAGCGATTTAATAATTAAGAAAAGTTTCTGTCGTGAACTTGATGAGCTTACAGATTCAATGAATGAAAGTGCAGTAAAACTAAAGGAAGCCCGAAAATATCAGAAGGAGTTTCTTGGCAATATATCGCATGATATTAGAACACCTCTCACGATGATTAAGGGTTATGCAGTAATGATCAGAGATGTTTCCTGGAATGATGAAAAGCTTAGAAACAAAGATGCGGATATCATTATCAGAGAAGCTGACAGGCTGAATAATCTGGTTAATGAAATCATTGAATACTCCAGTTTAAGCCTTGAAGAATATAAAAAAGAATTTAAAATCTTTGACTTAAGTGAAATGACAGCCAATCTGATTGAAGAATTTGAAGAACTCTATCTGAAAGAAAACATAATCATTGAAAAAGACATTGAAAAAGATTGCCTGGTTTATGGTGACAGAAAACTTCTGTATCGGACCTTTTATAATCTCATAGACAACGCCCTGCATCATACAGGTGAAAAACGAAAGATAAAAGTAAGTCTTTTAAAAGAAGATCAGATTATTTTTGAAGTAAGAGACTATGGCGAAGGAATTGATGAAGAAAAACTGAATCATATCTTTGAAAGATACTTTACTGCCCGTCAGCGAAACAATAACGAAATAGGCGGTCTGGGTCTGGCAATCTGCAAAGAAACAGTAGATATTCATAAAGGACAGATTGGTGTGCAGTCAAAGAAAAATGAAGGTTCACTTTTCTGGATAAAACTTGATAAACAGTAAAAAAACAGGCTTATGCCTGTTCTAAGATAGTTGACTGTGAAATGTAAGTGGCATGGCCTTTAGTGTAGCCATATGCAGTTTTAAGATTAGCATCATAGGCTCCATTAAAATAGGCGGAATCTGTGCCAAGACCATTACCCATAAAATACTGTTCCAGCTCTTCATCGCTTACATCATCACCCTGAGGCATTGATTCAAATAAAGCGTTGCGGTTTCTGGCTGAGGCAGAACCAGCATAATAGCTGTATTCAGTATTTACGTTTTCTTCATTGCTATCACCATAGGCCGATCTGCGTACCTGAGCAGATGTTTTGCCAGTTCCATAGGAATAAGCAGAAGCATCATCTTCTGGGTTGGAGGCGGCAAATACCGTCATGGTCATAAACGACATGGCTAATAAAATAGCTGCGCAGGAACATACAACTGTTTTTGTCTTCATCGTTTTCTCCTTTCATCCCGCTAAGGGATTAATTTCAGTATATTTTGGCAGTGTGGACTGTTTATGGAATCTTTTAGGAATTTGTGTGGAATCTGTAATAACCTAATCTTCCAGAAATCTGTATAATCTATATGACCATGTTGGCGTACATTCAAGAAAGTCACTTGAAGCCAAGGTATTTATTACATTTGTTGCCTCTATTGTAAGAAACGAGATATTCAAGGGGACAAGGAAGCTTGAACCAAAGCTTAGAAAGACCTATACTGTTCCGGTAACTGTCAAGGAGCTTGAAACAATAGAAGCTACTAAAAATTCAGATAATACCTACTATAGAAGATATGTATTAACCGTCAGGCAGAAGAAGCTCTTAAGCCTGTTTGGACTGAGTGAAACAGATATTGATGAATCAATCTCAAAGTTCAACCGCAGCAGTACTACTTTTAGCGACATAGGTTATACAGATTTCTGGAAGATAAGAATTTAAAGTCACTTA
>JBJFHC010000145.1:0-13162 GCA_051893275.1 Erysipelotrichaceae bacterium
AAGTACCATATTTAGAAAGACATACCGGATAAACCTGGAAGCCATAGGATTTCTGCCACGAACCAAAAGAAGGCGTCATAGAAACGAATTTAATTGTCTTGGACTCTGTCTTCAGCTTGGTTGATAAAGCCTGATAACGGGCATCTACTTCAATCAGATCAGCCTCCAGTGCTTCATAGTTCTCTTTAAAATAGGCAGACTGCTCAACATAGTTATTCGCAAGGGTACTGTATACAGTCTTGGCCATTGAAAGCATGCCTATAGGATCAAGCCATAAGAACAGGTCGGTATCATAAATATCGATTGAATCAAATATATCACCGTCATAATAAGGAGATTCAATATATGTTTCACGTCCATTGGCAGTTACCAGGGTATATCTCTGGAATTTATAGATGGCATTTAAGACAGACAGATCCACAACATTGACTTCACTCTGATTTATTTCATCTTCATATATTTCAAGATATGGCTCTAAGTCACCAATATGGAAAAAATAAATTGAATCATTGATAATATCCATAAAACCAGGATTTTCTTCATTAGCACTTACCGGTTTTGCCACCTGTACAAGATCGTTTGTCTGTACAGAAATTGTCTTTATTCTGTTTCCACCAATTCTGTTTAAAAGATAACCTACTGGATAAATAGTATAGGCAGTATAGGTTTTTATCTTGGCACAGCCTGAAAAAATAAACAGACATAAAAATAAAACAAGTATCTTATTTATTATTTTTTTCATATTACAACCTTCTTTACAAGTCTGGCATAGTGAATTGGTACACCCATATTCATAAACTTTTCTTCATACCCGGTTTTTGGCTCATCGTGATGATAATCATCACTTATTTCAACAATCTTAAAAGGCGATTCCTTAAAATACTCTAAAGAATCATTAAACAGATCAGTATTGTCGGTCTTAAACACTATATCCCCATCATCCATTAAAAGCTTCTCATAAATACTTAAAAACGAAGGATAAGTCAGCCTTCTTTTATGAGTCTTGCGCTTTGGCCAGGGGTCACAGAAATGAATATAAAGACGTTTGATACTCTTTTCATCAAAAATATCCAGAAGATTAACCGCATCGGTTCTGATGATTCTTAGATTTTTTAATTCCAGTTGTTGAGCCTTCCTGATGGCTCTGGCAACACAGGCATCAATTCTTTCTAAACCAATATAAAAGATATCGGGATGTTTCAGAGCGCTTTGAGTTATAAAATCACCCATACCCATCCCTATCTCAAGATAAATATTTTTCAGATTATGACCATCATTAATAAGATATTCCTTTTCATTTTCCAGAAAGGGGTCAATCCATTTTCTTTTTCTCATTCGCATGAGCTAATTGTATCATTTTTTATTATCTTATATGGCACTAAATAAGTTGTACCGATAAACAGACCCTTGGCAAATTCACATTCCAGTACAATACCATTATTTTTAGCCAGCTTATTTATATTGTAGTCTATTCTGTTTAAATCCTCTATTTTTATTCTGTCTACATCATATCTGGCCTCTTTTAAAAGGTCAGCAGTAGAATATCTTGTTTCTTCATTAATATGATTCTTAAGAACTTCAAAAACCTCAGCCGAAATCCTGTCAAGTATCTCAAAATCAGTTATTTCAACTGTTTTCTTAGTCTCCAGAACAAGATGTACAAGATACTCACTTGTACCCTCTTCCAGCTTTTTTTCACCATCCGGTATAAAACCATGTTTCTGATAGAACTTAATGCCTCTGATATTTTTCTCAAGCGCCCATAGTTCCTTAACACCAAGATTATTCTTGGCATATTCAATAAGTGAACTTCCTATGCCTTCATTCTGAAAGAAAGTATCCACATAGAGCTTTTCAATCTCTATGCCGCTGGTCTTAATAAAGCCTTTGATTACTTCATCTTCATATACATAATATGAATAAATATCTTTCTTATATTCCAGGGCAACACTTAATACATTGAGTTCCTTAAAAGAATAATTTATATCATTAAAGATGGGATAAAAATTGACACGATTATTAAAGACAAAAATCTCGGCCATTCTGACCACATCTTCTACTGTAGCTTTTCTGATTTTCACAAAATGCCTCCATGCAACTACATTATTATAAACCTCAGAATATAAAAAATGTACCCCTGTAAAGAGATACATTTACTCTTTATTCTCAAATTCAGCTTTCTTCATGCAGAACTCATCAAGAGACATATGCAGCTTTTCAAGTGCTCTGTCTAAAGAAATATCGCCACCATTTACAAGCTTAAGATAATTTTCTAATTTACCTTCAGTTTTGCAGTCTTTTAATATTTCATACAGGTCTTTTGGTTCATCCCAGTTGTCATCACCAAAGTATATACTAAGAGTTATTACAGCTGACTTCAGGAAATCTTTTGAACTTCTGATAATCTTCTATGAGTTTTCCTTAATTATCATCAAATGTGATCAGTTCAGCAGTATCGCTTCTTTCAGGGATTAGGGTTTTATTAGCTGTTTCAATTAAAGAGAGTAATTGACTATATCGGCAAATACAACATTGGCTTTAGGTACTATTAATGTTGCCCATGTTTTATAAACCCCTCTATGTATATTTATATACATAATTTAATCAGAATAAAAATAGATTTATCTGGACAGTTTTAAAAAAATACCCATAGGCAAGTGCTTATGGGTAAGAGTTTAGATTCTTTCGTTTTTAACCAGTAGTTTATGAAGTCTGGTCTTTTCTTTATCAAAGGCTTTAAAGTCAACCAGTTTCCATGACCAGTTAATATCATCAAGTACACCTGGCGCGTTGATTCGGCCTTCATTTCCAAGTCTCAGGATATCACACATTGGAAGTACACAGGTTTCGGCACGTCTGGACATAGCGAAGGCATTCATTGCATCGACAAAGTCTTTATTGGTGCATTTAGCTTTTCTTAAGCCTTTGAGTACTTCTTTCTGATGATCTTCTTTCAGCGTTTCAAACCAGGCCTTTACCGGCATGTTGTCATGAGTTCCGGTATAGACAATCTGATGAGTCAGAGTATCGCCGTATTCATGTCCATCAAACATCTGCTGAGTAATTACCATGCCCTTAAGATTATAGTGGTCTCTTAAGACATAGACATCATCCATATTATCACCCAGATCTTCAGCTACAATCTCTATATCAGGATAGCGTTTAAAGAGTTCATCAAAGAATTTGTAGCCTGGAGCCTTGATCCACTCACCTTCCATGGCTGTTGGACAGCTTGAAGGAATCTTCCAGTAGGTTTCAAAAGCCCGGAAGTGATCGATTCTGGTAATATCATAGAGCGAAGATGCATATCTTAGTCTTTCACACCAGAAACTGAAATGATCTTTTTCCATCTTATCCCAGTCATAGATTGGATTGCCCCATCTCTGGCCTGTAGCTGAGAAGGCATCTGGTGGAACACCCGCAATGAATGTCGGTCTTGAGTCCTGATCCAGAAGGAACATGGTCTTGTTGGCCCAGACATCATCTGAATCAAGTCCTACATAGAAAGGAACATCGCCCATAATCTTAATGCCCTTAGAATTGGCATAGGCTCTTAATTTTTTCCACTGTTTCAGCAATACATACTGTACATAGATTTCATAAAGAATTTCTTCATCATAATCATAAAGATTTACACTGTGCCATTCTGGATAGAATTTGAATTCATTTTTCCAGTCACTCCAGGCAACGAGATTTGACTTGTTCTTGAAAGTGATAAACTGTGCATAGGTATTTACCCATGGTTCATTTCTGAATGCCCAGAATTCATCAGATCCTTCAAAGGTATGGAAGGCTTCCCATAAATATGGACGCTTGTAAGCTTTTACGGCCTGATAGTCTATCTTTGAAGCATCTTCGTTAAATGGTTTTAATTCTTTGATTAAGCCTTCTTCCTTAAGCATATCCAAGGATACATATAGTTCATCCATGGCTTTTGAAGAATAAGGCTGATATGGTGAATTGCCATAGCCTAAAGGCTGTAACGGCAGAATCTGCCAGATAGAAAAGCCTATCTCGGCTATCTTGTCTACAAATTCATAAGCCTCTTTGCCAAAATCACCACAGCCATATTTATTAGGCAATGATAATACCGGCATCAAGATTCCTGCATCTTTTTTCATAAAATCCCCTTTTTATCTAATTTTAATAAGTATTGGACGATCAACCTGAATAAGTCCATTTTTTATTTCTACACCAGTATCATCTATCAGATTGGTGTAAATTCCATCAAGAAAATCAATATTTACTGTACTCTTTAAACCCTTAATATCAAAGAAGCCAAGATAGGCATGATGGTTATCGTACTGTCTGAAAGCCACAACATCAGAATATGGCAGCATTCTTAAATTGACATATTCCTCATCCGAAAACATTTCTGACTTGATTGAATTAATTCTACTGATCATATTTTCAAAATGAATATTTCTGGTACTCCAGTCAATATCTTCTTTTTCAAATAGTGAAGGTCTTCTCTTATTATAGAACTCCTGACCGGCATAGACAAAACCCATACCCTTCATCAAAAGAATGAATGCCATCCAGTTTTCAGCACGATTTATATCGTTAACCCAGTTCATCACTCTGTCTATATCGTGATTTTCAACAAACCAGCATTTCACTGCGTTTTTTGGCAGCATTATCTGCTGATAGTTAAGAACATTGGCAAATTCTTTTAAATCATAACTTAGATCAAAAGCTTTTTTAATATAGTCAATCACATCATAACAGTAACAGACATCAAAGGCTTCATATAGTTCATTATCAGTTAAAACTTCAATGCCTTCTTCTCTTAATCCGGCTACAAATTTTTCTTCACCAGATTCAGCCAGCAGAATAAAGTCAGGATTAATAGCTTTCAGCCTTTTCCTGGCCTGGTTCCAGAAGTCTATATTAACTAAGGGTGCTACATCACATCTGAAACCATCAACACCAAACTTAGCCCAGTATTCCAGCATTTTATGAAGCTCTTCCTGCAGTTTTGAATTAGAATAATCAAGATCAAGAATATCGCTCCAGTCTGCAACTTTACGGGTTGGTTTACCCTCGGAATCTAAAAGATAGAATTCAGGATCTGTATCCACCCACATAGCATCACAGGCTGTATGGTTAATCACAATATCCATCATGACTTTCATGCCCATGTCATGAGCTTTATTGATGAGAGATTTAAAGTCATCCAGAGTTCCATAGTCTGGATTAATCTTATAGTAGTCTCTGATGGAATAGGGAGAACCAAGAGTTCCCTTTCTGTTTAAAATTCCTGGTTCATGAAGTGGCAGAAAATAGAGCCACTTAAAGCCCATACTGTTAATTCTGTTTAGATCATTTTCTACAGCTTTCAGATTTCCATCCCTGGAATAAACTCTTGGGAATATCTGATAAATGCTTTCTTTTCTTAATGAATAACTAGTTGTCTTTGCCATAATCTTTAAAAGCCGGAGTATTATCCGGCTTATTTTTATTTAATTACTAATTCAGTTTCAGGGTCAAATGTATGAATCTGATCTAAATCGAAAGTGATTTCAATATCATCATCACTCATTGCCTCAACATGATTTGGCACACGGGCAATAATTCTGTTTCCGGCATAAGTCAGATACAGATACTTTTCTGAGCCCATATGTTCAGCAATATCAACATGAGCAGTTAAAGAGAACTTGCCCTTTCCAGCATGAACATTTTCAGGTCTTACACCAAGAATTACCTTCTTGCCGACATAGTTCTTAATATTTTTCTTTTCACAAGGAACAGTAGTATCACCAAAGGTCAGATAATACTTGCCACCCTCTTCCTTAACTACTGCATCGATAAAGTTCATCTGAGGTGAACCGATGAATCCGGCAACGAATAAGTTGGCTGGATCATTGTATAGAGTCTGTGGAGTGTCATATTGCTGAATGTAGCCCTTCTTCATAACACAGATTCTATCACCCATAGTCATAGCTTCTGTCTGATCATGAGTTACATATACAAATGTTGTACCAAGTCTCTTGTGAAGTTCGCTGATCTGGCTTCTCATACCAGCACGCAGTTTGGCATCCAGGTTAGAGAGAGGTTCATCAAGAAGGAATACCTTAGGATCTCTTACAATCGCACGCCCCAGGGCAACTCTTTGTCTCTGTCCGCCGGAAAGAGCCTTAGGCTTACGGTCAAGATATTCTTCAATTTCCAGAATCTTGGCAGCTTCCCTAACTCTTCTGTCGATTTCATCCTTTGGTACTTTTCTAAGCTCCAGCGCAAAAGCCATGTTACGGTAAACAGTCATATGTGGATATAATGCATAAGACTGGAATACGAAAGCGATATCACGGTTTTTTGGTTCAACATCATTTACTCTCTGATCACCAATGTATAAATCACCAGAACTGATATCCTCAAGACCGGCAATCATTCTAAGGGTAGTAGACTTACCACAGCCAGAAGGACCTACCAGTACAACAAATTCTTTATCATTTATATCAAGATTCAGACCATCAATAACAGTAACGCCATTATCGTAAGTCTTGTTTACATTTTTAAAACTAATACTTGCCATTTTTTACTCCTATCCTTTAACAGCACCAGCTGCAACACCTTTAATAATATATTTCTGACAGAACAGATATGTAATAATGATTGGTAATACGGTCAAGAAAATCAGGGCCATAGATGCACCGATATCAACCTTGCCATAAGAACCTCTCAGATACTGAATCTGAATTGGAACTGTACGATACTTGGTGATATCCAGTACAAGATAAGGTAACAGATAGTCATTCCATACCCACATCAGTTCCAGAATTCCAACAGAAATCATAGTAGGCTTCAGCATTGGAAGTACAACCTGGAAGAAAGTACGGATAGGACCACAGCCATCAATTGCCGCAGCTTCCTCAATTTCCAGTGGTATAGACTTAACAAAGCCGGTAAACATAAATACTGCCAGACCGGCACCAAAGCCCAGATAAATAATTGGAATAGTATATGGTGTATTCAGCTTCAGCATATCAGCTGTAGTTGAAAGAGTATACTGAACCATCTGGAAAGGCACGATCATTGAGAAAATACATAAGTAGTAAACAAAGTTACCAAACTTAGAATTAACTCTGGCAATATACCAGGCAGCCATTGAAGTACATAAGAGAATCAGGAATGTAGATACAATGGAAATAAAGAATGAATAGAATACAGCCTGACCAAAGTTATAGTTACCCTGAGTCATACCATTGATATAGTTCTCAAATCCAACAAATGTTTCTGAATTAGGAAGCGCAAAGGTATTTAAAGAAATAGCTGTATTAGACTTAAATGAGTTAATAATTACTTCAAAAATTGGCATTACCCATAAAACACTTAAAAGTGTTAAGGCAATCGTCAGAACCCAGCCCCATGGCTTAACTTTCTGAACATGTTTCTTCTTCTTTTCAGCCATTAGTTTTGTACCTCCTTAGAACGAGTCGCATTAAGCTGGATGATAGAAATAATAGCTACCATGATAAAGAACAGAACGGCCTTAGCCTGTGCTGTACCCTTGGCATATACACCCTGCGAATTAAATGAAGATGTAATATTTAAGGCCAGCATTTCGGTCATCTTAGTCTGTACACCGTTTTCCGTAACAATAGGCATACCGGCAGTTAATGACAGGTTCTGATCGTAAAGCTTGAATGAATTAGTCAGTGTCAGGAATGTACAGATAGTGATTGAAGACATCATGTTTGGTACGATAACCTTGAATAATGTCTGAGTACTGGTTGCACCATCAATCTTGGCAGCTTCAATAATATCCTCTGATACCGACTGGAAGCCTGAAATATAGACAATCATCATATAGCCTATCTGCTGCCAGGCCATCAGGATTACAAGTCCCCAGAATCCAAATGTAGCGTTAGCTGTCAGATAAGTATTATATGCACTTAAGATACCATCAAAGATCAGTTTCCAGATATAACCTAAAACGATACCGCCGATCAGATTAGGCATAAAGAATACGGTACGGAATATATTTGTCCCCTTAATATTCTGTGTCAGGAAATAGGCAATGAAGAAGGCCAGAACATTGATTACTACAACCGATACCAGGGTAAACAGTGCAGTATAGAAGAATGCTCTGACAAATGATGGATCCTGGAAAGCCCTAATATAGTTAGTAAATCCAACGAAATTATTGGCAATCTTCGAAAAATCGAGTGTCATAATTTCTCTAACTGTCAGGAACTTAAAGAATGATAGATAGATACCAAAAATAAATGGCCATACAAATCCAATCAGGAATGCAAGAAACATAGGCATTAAAAAGAACCAGAACTTTTTCTGAATTGGTCTTCTGATAAGCTTAGAATTCACCGCATTATGATTGTGGGCCTTTTTCTTTTTGACTTTCATGTGTATTCCTCCCTTTCTATTTATCTTTCAGATACTATCCAATATCTCAAAGATAAAAATAAAGGCGGAAGGATATTCTCCCGCCTTTATGTTATTGTTTAGCTAATTAGTGAGTAGCGTTGTACTGTACAGACCAGCCATCAACGATTGCAGAAACAACCTTTGCCCAGTTGTCATCTGACTGTTCCTTGCCATAAGCCTGTAATGCAGAAACTACACCAGCTCTGAATTCATCAACGTTTGGAGTAGCATTGAATGCCCAGTCAACGTTGTAGTTGCCAGCAGCCAGTAAAGCGTTTGCATCAGCAAAGAATACGTTTGCAGGAGACTTGGCTGACTTGAATGGAATTGGACCAAACTGTTCAGCCATCATAGTAGTACCTTCTTCAGAAGTTACAACCCACTTCATGAAGTCTAAAGTAGCCTTCTGATCAGCTTCAGAAGCATTCTTATTTACTGCCCAGCAGTTTTCAGTACCAGAAGCAAGACCTGCTTTTTCTTCGCCAGCTACACCCATGTAGATAGGAATCATCTGAATGTTTTCAGCACCTAAAGCAGTTGATAATGCATCATATTCCCAGGTACCGTTCTGATAGAATACAGCTTTGCCTTCCTTCATTTCAGCTTCAGCAGCATCACCAGTTGCAGTGTTATTAGCTACTGGATCAGTAGTAGAGTTGTTGATATAAAGATCCCAGATGTTCTTAAGTTCAGTAGTCATATAAGCATCAGTGATAGTAGGCTCAGGTACTGACATAGAAACACCAGCATCTCTGAACTGATAGTAAAGGGCAACACCTAATAAGTGACCTGAGAATCTCCAAGAAGAAGAACCATCAAGACCAGCGTTTGTGAATGCGTCAAAACCAAGTTCAGCACTTCTTGCGTGAATGTCTTCAGCAACAGCCTTTAAAGAAGCAAAATCCTTGATATCAGTTACAGTATAGCCAGCTTTTTCAAGTAATGCCTTGTTTACGATAATACCATAAGACTCGTAGCAGTAACCGATTGAATAAGTATATCCATCTTCACCAACCTGGTCAAATGAATGAGTAGTCATTTCGTTATAAACATCAGTTCCTCTTAAATCAAGAGCGTAGTCACCATAAGTTGCTACAGCACCAGCATTACCAATCTGGAACATAGTTGGAGCACTTGACTTACCAAGTTCTGACTGAAGAGTAGTATCATACTCACCAGATGCAGCAGTTAATACCTTAACTTCAACACCAGTCTGCTCAGTATAAGTCTTTGCGAGCTCTTGCCAAGCAGCATCTGCTTCAGGCTTAAAGTTTAAATAATAAACTTTTCCAGCAGCAGAAGAATCATCTTTTGCGCCACAGCCTGCAAGTGTTAACACCATGAAAACTGCAACAAGTACTGTTAAAATTTTCTTCATATGTATCCTCCTAAAAATTTTTAACACATATCTATGATAACGCTTTCATTTGTGAATTGTAAGCCTTTACAAAAAACTTATAAAAATTTGTACCCTTTTTTGTACATTGTCATGAAAAAAAGTATTAAAAAGAGCTGTGCATTGCACAACCCTTAAATACTAATCCTTCTTCTTAAAGAATCTGACTTCACCACGCTTCTTTTCAGGCTTTGGCTCATCTTTTTCTTTTCTTTCTTCCCTTTCCTTTTTCTCAGGTTTAGGAAGCAGATCCTTGGCGGATACTGAAACACCCTTGTCGTTTATTTCAGTAACCTTAACCTTAATTTTGTCACCAATCTTTAATACATCTTCTGGCTTATCAACTCTATCATGTGAGATTTTTGATACATGCAGAAGTGCATCATGTCCTGGCCATAATTCTACGAAGGCGCCAAACTTTTCAAGTCTTAAGACTGTGGCATCATAAACATCACCGATTTTAGCTTCTCTGGTGATATTTAAGATCATTTCCTTAGCCTTGTTGATAGTTTCTCTATCCATATGATAGATAACTACTCTGCCCTCATCCGAAATATCAATCTTGACATTGTCACAGGCCTCAATAATTGAATTAATAGTCTTGCCGCCTGTACCGATAACCTCTCTGATCTTATCAGAAGGAATATCGAAACTGTCAAGTTTTGGAGCATACTTAGATACATCAGGTCTAGGTTCCCTGATAGCTGTTTCCATATTATCAAGAATCTCAAATCTGCCCTTCTTAGCCTGAGCTAAAGCTTCCTTAAAGATTTCTCTTGTGATACCTTTACACTTAATATCCATCTGTAAAGCAGTAATACCTTCTCTTGTACCAGCTACCTTAAAGTCCATATCGCCATAGTGGTCTTCCATACCCTGGATATCAGTCAGGATTGAATAGTTATCTCCAGTAGTGATTAAGCCCATCGCAACACCAGCCACCATTGCCTTGATTGGTACACCAGCTGCCATCAGCGACATAGTACCGGCACAGATAGAAGCCTGTGAAGATGAACCGTTAGATTCAAGAACTTCCGCAACTGTTCTAATGGCATATGGGAATTCTTCCTGTGATGGAAGAACCTGCTTTAAAGCTCTTTCACCTAAGGCACCATGACCTATTTCTCTGCGGCCTGGGTTGCCCATTCTTCCAACTTCACCAACTGAATATGGCGGGAAGTTATAGTGGTGCATAAATGTTTTTTCTTCTACTTCAGTCAGATCATCAATAATCTGATTATCGCCTAAGGCACCTAAAGTAGTAACTGATAATACCTGAGTCTGTCCACGGGTAAACATAGCTGAACCATGAACTCTAGGCAATAAATCAACCTGTGAATCAAGAGGTCTTAATTCATCAAGCTTACGGCCATCTGGTCTGATCTTTTCTTCCGAAATAAGTCTTCTTACCTCTTCGGCAACAATATGTTCGCAATACTCACCAGCATGCTTAGCCAGTCTTTCTCTTTCCTTTTCACTTAATGATTCATCATTAAGGAAATGATCCTTCATTTCATTAGTAGTGTTATCAATAGCGGCATATGACTCAAGCTTATCCTTGATAGATACGGCAGCTTCAAGTCTTGCCTTGCCGTTTTCATTTATATATTCCTTAACAGCTGGATCAATATCATAAAGAACCACTTCCATCTTTTCCCTGCCGACCTTGGCAATGATTTCTTCCTGGAATGCACATAATTCCTTAATTCTTTCATGACCAAACATCAGCGCATCAAGCATCAGATCTTCTGAAACCTCTTTAGCACCAGCTTCAACCATGTTTAAGGCATCCTTGGTACCGGCAACAGTTAAATCAATTAGAGACTTCTCCATCTGTTCAACAGTTGGATTGACAATGAATTCACCATCAATATAGCCAACCTTAACACCGGCTATAGGACCATCAAATGGAATATTGGAAATACATAAAGCCAGTGATGCACCAAACATCGCAGCCATCTCAGGTGAACAGTCAGTATCTACTGATAATACAGTATTTACAACCTGTACTTCATTTCTGAAACCCTCTGAGAACATTGGACGGATTGGTCTGTCAATCAGTCTTGCGGTTAAAGTAGCATGTTCACTTGGTCTTCCTTCTCTTCTTAAAAATCCTCCTGGGATTTTACCTACAGAATATAGTTTTTCCTCAAACGATACAGTTAGAGGAAAGAAATCAGTGTCCTTTGCCTGTGAACTAGCACATGCAGTGGACAGTACAACGGTGTCCTCGTAGCGGACAAGAGCAGACCCCCCAGCCTGCTTTGCGACTTCGCCAGTCTCGATCGTAAGTTTACGACCATAGAAGTCAAAAGTAAAAACTTCCTTCATCTTTTCTCTCTTTCTTTACTAACTTATTAATATTACCACAATCAGATAAAAAAGAGGTAATTTTAATTACCCCTTAATATCCAAAAACTCATTTACGACCTCATCACCCTCTAAAAGAACAATATTGACGCCCTGTCTTACCAGCTCTTTAGCCTTTGTTTCCTTAGAACCGGCATCGGTACCAATAAGTACCGCATAAGTTTTTTTAGAGACACTGGATGCACATTTGCCACCTCTTGACTCAATGATTTTCTGATAATAGTCTCTTGGATGACTTAAAGTACCAGTAATCACAAAAGTCTTTCCTTCAAAGTCATTTGAACTTGTTTCTATTTCCTTTGGCTTGACTCCCTTTTCAAGCAGATTATGTATCTCCTTTATAAAGTCTTCATTCTGGAAAGTATCATAAACCCCATCAGCCATGATTTCACCAAACTCATCAATACTTAAAAGCTCTTCCTTCTTACAGTGAATCAGTGATTCTATATCCTTATAGTATCTGGCCAGATCCTTAGCCGTAGCTCGACCAATAAAAGGAATAGATAAAGCATAGATAAACTGATCAAGCTCAACATCTTTAGAGTTCTCGATTGAAGTAAGCAGATTATCAACCTTCTTTTCACCAAACTTCTCAAGCTTTAACAGCTCTGCTTTATGATCTTTCAAATCAAAAATTGAAGAAAATGTTGTGATTAAACCTAAATCATAAAACTGATCAACAATTGATTCACCAAGTCCCACAATATTCATCGCATTTCTGCAGGCAAAATGTTCCAGCTTCTTCTTCATCTGGGCCTTGCATAAAGGATTTTCACAGAAATGAAGTGGTCCGTCACGATAAATATGACCACCACATACCGGACAGCTTAGAGGTGAAGTGAATCTTGTTTTACCATTAATATCTCTATCATTTTTTAAGATGCCCACAACTCTTGGGATAACATCATTGGAACGTTCAATGATTATCCTGTCTCCTTTGACAAGAGACTCTAATTCATCATATTCTGTTTCAGTTACTTCTCCCTTTTCATTCATCAGAGGAAGAGTTGT
>JBJFHC010000146.1:0-3193 GCA_051893275.1 Erysipelotrichaceae bacterium
CTTTCAAAATTAAGCGTTCTGGCTGCTTCCTTCATCTGCTTCTCAAGCTCGGCAATCATCTTTTCAGTTTCCTTTACAGTGTGCTTCTTCTTATGCAGATAGTCACTTACTGATTTCTTGGTTTCCTTACCATGAATTGTCTCGCTAATCTCTTTGCGGATAGTCTTAGGCACAATATTATGTTCTGTATTATAGGCTTCCTGAATAGATCTTCTTCGATTTGTTTCATTAATAGCCTTAGTCATAGAATCGGTCATTTTGTCGGCATACATTATTACTCGACCATTTTCATTTCGGGCTGCACGGCCAATAGTCTGAATTAAAGATCTTTCACTTCTTAAAAAACCTTCCTTATCCGCATCAAGAATCGCAATTAAAGAAACCTCCGGAATATCCAGCCCTTCTCTTAAAAGGTTGATGCCAACCAGCACATCATACTCACCCTTTCTTAAATCATGAATGATTTCGGTTCTCTCCAGTGTCTTGGTCTCATGATGCAGATAGGCAACCTTAAGATTCTGTTTCCTTAAAAACTCCGTCAGATCCTCAGCCATCTTAACCGTTAAAGTAGTAATCAGGGTTCTTTCATTTTTTTCAATCTGCTTATTTATTTCCTCAAGCAGATTATCAATCTGGCCAACTGTTTCTCTTACCTCAATCAGTGGATCCAATAGACCGGTTGGACGGATAATCTGTTCAACCACCTGATTATTAACCTTTTCCAGCTCATAGTCACCAGGAGTAGCGGATACATAAATACGGTCAGCTGGAATATTTTCAAACTCCTCAAAGAACATCGGCCTGTTCTCCAGAGCACTTGGCAGTCTGAAACCATAGTCCACCAGGGTCTGTTTACGGGCATGGTCACCATTATACATGCCTCTAATCTGTGGCAAAGAGGCATGAGACTCATCAACCACAATCAGAAAATCATCTGAAAAATAATCAAAAAGATTATAGGGTCTCTCACCTGGCATACGGTGGTCAATATGCATCGAATAATTTTCAATACCGGAACACATGCCGGTTTCTCTTAGGGCCTCTAAATCGTAACGGCAGCGCTGTTCCAGTCTTTCATATTCCAGAGGCTTATTATTAGCCTTAAAGTATTTAAGTCTTTCCTCAAGTTCAGCCTCTATGCCATCACAGGCAATATGGATATCATCCATATTGCGGGCATAGCCGCTTGATGGATAAATATTATAGACAAGATAGCCATTGATTACATTCTTGGTTAATGGATCAATCTCGGTAATTCTTTCTATCTCATCATCAAAAAGTTCAATACGAATCGCAAAACTGTCGGTATGTCCCGGTCTTATTTCTACTACATCGCCCTTAAGTGAGAAAGTACCTCTTGTAGTATCTACATCATTTCTCTGATACTGCCTTAAAATCAGTTTTCTGGCCAGTTCCTGTCTGTCTATTGTTTCTCCTACCTTTAAAGTAAAGAACATATCCTTATAGTCAGCCGGATTACTTGAAGCGTAGATACAGGCAACCGAAGC
Source organism: Erysipelotrichaceae bacterium (assembly GCA_051893275.1). Taxonomy (GTDB): domain Bacteria; phylum Bacillota_I; class Bacilli_A; order Erysipelotrichales; family Erysipelotrichaceae; genus Colivicinus. The sequence goes on from JBJFHC010000146.1 coordinate 1,509, forward strand.
CACCACAATAACATCCTTTCTTTCCAGCAGGGAATTATAGGCTGACATTCTTAACATATCTATTTCATCATTAGTAACCGCATTCTTCTCAATATAGGTATCACTTTTAGGCAGATAGGCTTCTGGCTGATAATAATCAAAGTTAGAGACAAAATATTCCACTGCATTCTCTGGGAAAAACTCCTTGAATTCTGAATAAAGCTGGCCAGCCAGGGTTTTGTTATGCGCAAAAACCAGGGTTGGCTTCTGCACCCTTTCAATCACATTGGCAATAGTAAAAGTCTTGCCGGTACCTGTTGCGCCTAGCAGTACCTGTTCATGTTTATGATTATTAAGGCCATTAACCAATGTATCAATAGCTTGAGGCTGATCACCAGTCGGCTTAAATTTAGATACCAGTTTAAATTTCTTTTCTTCCATCTTATTTACCAAAATGATACATCACAATAGCTCCAGCCATTGCCACATTTAAAGAATCAATATTGTGCATATCAATCTTCACAACCTCATCACTTATTTCAAAAGTAGATTCCTTCACTCCGCTTCCCTCATTGCCAAGAATAAATGCCATCTTATCTTCATATTCAACATCATAAAGTTCCTTAGAATAAGCCTTTAAACCGGTGGCATATACCTTGTAGCCATTATCATGCAGCCTGTTTATTACCTTATCAGTCTCATCATGCATAATACTTATGTTGTATAAAGCCTTAAGACCATTGCTTAAACATTTAGGATGATAAATATCAGCACAGTTCCCGCACAGATATACCATCTCAAAACCAAACAGCCAGGCATTATTAAGACACATGCCAATATTAAGCGGATCCTGCAGTTCTTCCAGAATAAGAACTCTGTCACTTAATACTTCCTTCTCCTTTACCGGCATGCCAATCCCAATAATTCTTAAATTATCGGTCTTGGCTATCTTATTCATAACCTCTTGAGACACTTCAAATGAATCCGCAAACTCAAATGGCTTCTCACCACAGTAAATCAGCGTCTTAAGATAATTATTCTCATATGCCAGACAGACATTATTTTCATCCAGTATAAGATATTCATCCTGACGGTACTTCTTATTATGAAGTTTAGTCCATTCCTTTACCTTTTTATTATCCAGTGAACTTATCATATCTTTTACCTTCATAAATTAATGTTGCCACAATCGAAGCTACTGAAGAAGCATTCAGTGAATTCCTGAAATCCGAAGCATAGGGAATAAAAAGATAGTCATCACATAATTCCATCAATGATTTAGAAATACCTCTTTTCTCTCCTCCCAGCATAAACAGACACTTCCTTTTAAAATCATAGTCAAAAATATCCGAAGCATCATCGCCTCTTTTAAGCGCAATAAAACGATAATTATTCTTTAAATCTTTTAAATCAGCTATATCTTTCATAAATCGAACATTCATCATATCAAAGGCACCAGCCGAAGACTTAAGAATCTGGGCTTCCATGCTTTCATAATCTCTTTCAGGCAACATGATATTATTAATGCCAAAGGCATATAATGTCCGCATAATATAGCCAATATTAAAAGGATCCTCAATCCCATCTATATAGAATATATCACTTTCATCAAATTCATCAGATTTTCTGCCACCGGCATATGCCAGTATGCCGCCATAGGTCCTGGAACAGGACAGTTTATCCAGTTCAGTTCTTTTTAATTCTAT
>JBJFHC010000147.1:0-3192 GCA_051893275.1 Erysipelotrichaceae bacterium
AATATGGTGTTGACCCCAAGCTTATTCTGGAAAAGGTTAAAACATCTAAGGAATGTCCAAAGACAGCCTGTCCTGCACCTGGGGATTTTATCAGGTTCTTTGAGAAACATGAGGGTAAAAGAATCTATGTAGTAACTCTTTCTTCCAAGCTTTCAGGTTCTTATTCAAGTGCTGTGATGGCTAAAGATATTTATCTGGAAGATTATCCTGACGCCAGTATTACAGTCTTTGATTCTATGTCCGCATCAGCCGGTCAGGGCTTAATTGTGTCAATGATTCTGCAGTATGAAGAATCACTTAAGCAGTTTAATGAAATCTGCTTAAAGATTGATGAATTCATTAAGAATATGCGTACCATCTTTGTCTTGGAGGATCTTACATTCCTGGAAAAGAACGGAAGACTTAAGGGAGTGATGCTCATGGCATCAAAACTTCTTAGTATTTCACCGATTCTGGAAGGCAAGGAAGGCGATATTGTCTTAAAGGACAAGGCTATCGGCAATGTCAGGGCTATTGATAAGATGATCAGCTTCATGGTTGAAGATATGAAAAATCTTAATGTCAAAGTTATGCAGATCTCCCACTGCAATGCCTTAAACAAGGCCAACAAGATTAAGGATGCCATCCTTGATAAATTCCCGGATATTAAGGTAGTAATTGCCCATACCGGACCTATCGCTACATTTTATGCCGGTGACAAAGGGGTTGTCTGTTCATATTAGATTTAGAAGTCTTTTCCCTGTATAATAATAAACATGGAAAAGACTTTTATTTATGTCAGTGATGTTAATGAAAATGAATATCTGCTTTCTTTAAACAGAGCGGGAAAGAATCTGTTTAATACAGAAACAGTAAACTCACTGAAACTGGCCAGAGAGGCTTTAATGTTTAAAGAATATGAACTTATGGATTCTCTTTCTTCAAGATGCCTGGTTTACAGTTTATGCAAAGAAATTGAGGAATATAAAGATGTCAACTATGAAGATTCATCAAATCTCTTCAATGCCCTGTATTCTGCCAGAATGCTTATCGAAGATAATGAAGAGAAAGAATTTGAAAGAATATTCTCAGATGGCGAATTCAAAGAAAAAAATATAGCCTTTTTAAAGCTATACAGGGCCTATATGAGCTGTTTAGCTCAAAAAGGTATAGATGATTCAATAAGCCTTATTCGCAAAGCCATCGCCTCAAAATCACCTCTATTTGATACCTGCATAGTTTTTACAGAATATAATCTTTCTCCTTTAGAAAACAGATTAATCAAAACCCTGTTTCGAAATATCCAGAAAATAAGCTATATCGAATACTTTAAATTAAAAGAAACTTATAAGATAGAAGGCTATCGCTCATTCTATGGCTTTTCAAATGAAATGGAATATATTCTAAACTACATTATTGAAAATAAAATACCATATGGCTTATGCAACATTTTATGCATTGATTCAAAATATTTGCCTGTATTGGGCAGCTATGCAAAAATATATGACATCCCGATGTCTTTTCATACTGGCACTAAAGTAAAAGAATCATCAGCCTATAAACTCTTAGATCTTCTATATCGCTGGAATGAAGAAGAATTCTTCAGCTATGAATCACTTTTACGCTTTATGCATTCACCATATTTTGATTTAAATAAACTGGAAGAAGAAACAGGATTAAAGATTAAAGACCGATACCTTAAACAGCTGGCTGACTTAAAAATCGGTATCGTTAATCATGATAACCTGAATATATTTAAAGAAGCAGCCAGTTTGAAGGAATATGAAACTATCGAAAAAATAGCTCACTGTCTTACATCCTATGCCGATATTATAAACAGATATACGCTCTGCCAGAACGATTTTGATAATCAGTCCAGAGAATATATCTGCGATTATCTTTTAAAAACCGAAGACATCCCGTTAAGTGAAACAATGGATTCTTTAGGCAATGTCTATCTCAAAAAAGAAAAATATAAAGCTGACGCCATAAACATCATATCGATTGATGATGCCTTAAACTGCTTCAATGAATACCTTTTTATTATGGGACTTAATGCCTCAGTTTTCCCAGGTTCAGCCCTTGAAAACTATATACTCTTAGACTCAGACCTGGAAAGGCTTAATACAGATAACATTCCATACTCCTATGAAATAATCGAAAGAAACAAGAAAAAACTGCATGATATTATTAAAATCTATTCAGCTTTAAACTTTCATATTAATTTATCTTTCTCAGAATTCAATCTGAATGATCTGAAAGAAGAAAATGCCTCCTCAATACTTTTTGAAATATATAAAAAAGAAAGCCTTGATGATGATATAGACAGTTTTAACAGAAAAATAGAACATCACGGTTTCTTTGAAACGCCTTTATCATTATGTCAGAATGTGGGCTTATCCTATCTTAACAGCGAACTTATTGATATACATATCGAAGATAATTTAAAACCATATATGAAAGAAGAAGACCTGTTACTATCTCCTACCGGACTGGAAAGATATTTTGACTGTCCTAAATATTTCTATTACCGATATATACTCAAACTCAAAGAAGATGAAACCGATGATCCTTTACAGATTCTTGAGGGTTCAGCTACCGGTACCATGGTGCATGCAGTAATGGAAGAATATGGCAATGACAGATCTAAAAATAAAGATAAGGCATTAAAACATGCTTCTGATATTTTTGACGACTATCTGAAAAGACGCATACCATTAAATGACGCAGGCGTAAAAGAGTTAAAAACTGATTATCTCAATATGGTAAACAACGGCTTAAATTCAGATCCGGATAATGAGATATTTGCCAGCGAAAAAGAAATCGATTTCTATTGTAAAGGTCTGCATTTCAGAGGCTTTGTCGATCGAATTGAAAAAATAAATGATGATGAATATATCATCGTTGACTACAAAACCTATTCAGATGTAAAGAATAAACAGGATGATATTGATTCCTGTCTGCAGATTATTCTCTATGCCTATGGTCTTGAATCACTTGGCTATAAGGTAAAATACTGTGAATACCGCTATCTTAATAACCGCCGTAATATAAGGACATACTACAGTGAAGATATTAAAGATAAACTCTTAAATAAAATTGATATTTTTAAAACATCTTTAAATACCGGAGACTATCCATGGGCCAAAGAAAAAGATGCCTGCACCTTCTGTGGCTTTAAAAAGATCTGCAAGAGAAAGGAAGAAGATGGAA
>JBJFHC010000148.1:0-3186 GCA_051893275.1 Erysipelotrichaceae bacterium
AATAGATGGTGGCATTAAGGAATATGACATTGAGTTTAATCTCTATCATACTGACATAACCAGGCTTACCCTTTATACAAAGATAGACCAGGGTCACTCTCAGCGTTTTGCGATGGCCAGAGATGGACGGGTCTACTTAAATGAAAAGACACCAGAAGGCAAAAGAACTCACAAAACAAGAAACGGTGCTGATGTTTATTTCAGAGTTATTGATATGTTTGAGAAAAACATTCTCATTAAAGACAAGGAAACTGTTCAGGATGATAATTATTCAGTTACTGTTGAATATGAAACAACTAAAGGGAATAAGCATCGAAGACAATTCAACTTAAGCAATAACTATAAAACACTCAGTGACTACATAAGAAGATATGTGCCTCTTTATAATCTCTATCTTCTGGATGGTCAGAACTTTAAAGAGCCTGCACTCTTTATGGATGATATCTGTTTTATCTATCAGATAATACCTCTGGATGAAACTGTGGAAATGGAATTTTCAGCTTTCATGAACTATCAGTATACTTACACTGACATGTTTAATAAATTTCCGATTGATGAAAAAGACTTTAAAGAAATAGCTGGTATTGTCTATAATGACATCTATGCTTTAGGAGATCTAAATAAAGATATTGAAGAAAACTCACCATATATTATGGATGATCCCTATAATGTCAGAATGGTATTCAATTTTGACAAAAAAGAAACCGTAGTAGAAGGTAAATCCCTTCTGGATTACTGGGCAGCTACTGAAAAGATGACCAGATTCTCTAATGCCCTCAGTGCGATTAATCTAATACTTAAGAAATATGGTGTTGAACTGACAGAAGTGGTTGTGTAAGCATATGAAACTGTTAAAAGTAAGTGCCAGAAATTTCATGAATCATGAAATCAGCATTAATCTGGTGCCAGAAAACAAATATCAAGATAAAAGAGAGCTGATAGAAATAGACAAGGGTCTGTATGTTTACAGACTGTTTGGGATTACTGGCTTTATTGCCACCGGCAAGACTATTGCCTTAAAACTATTGGACACGGCATGCAGCCTGCTGGAAGAATTTAAAGTATCAACAGACATTTTTTATCAGGATACAGAAATAGAAATATATTTTTATCACAAAGGGTATATCTATAGATACAGCACCGTTTTAAACAGTTTTGGTATTTATAACGAGAGAGTTATCTTTGATGATGAACTGATATTTAAAAAGCCATATGTTTCAAAAGAGACCATCTTTATTGAAGATGGTTTCGAAGAGTATGAAGATAATAATTATATTCCTGAAAATACCTCTGTTATGTCTAATATCTTCTATCAATCAGATAACTGTCATCTGGTTTTTGATAAAAAATGTTCTTTGCCTGAGCTGATAGATAAATACAGTTTTGAAGAAGATCTGGTTAATTCTATCATTTTTTCCTTTAACGTAAAGACATTCAAACTTAATGAACTCTCTTCCGGCACTCAAGAGGGTACTAAGCTGTTTCTTTATGCCATGCTTGCTATAAGGGAGGGCAAGGATCTACTGGTGGATGACATAGATGCCTATGTTTATGATAACTTTATCAATTCAATGTTCAGACTCTTTAGAAGCGAAGAATATAATCCAAAAAAAGCTTCCCTGATATTTACTGCCAGACATAGAGACACTATATGCAGGCTGCAAAGAAATGACAATTCCTATAAATGCCCTATAGAATAGAATTATTAATAGAAGGAGAAAAAATATATGCCACCAAGAGAACTGACAACCGAACAGCTGCTTCAACATATATATGACATGCCAAGCGGCTCCAAAATAACCTGGAGAAAGTTCTGCATTGAATATGAAGGCTTTGACCATACCGAATGCGCCATAGAATGTGCTGCATCCTTAGAACTTCATACAGAAAGAAACTGCCCAGACATTTTTATAGATTATGGTCCCAGTATGGATGATACTATTGATTATTGCGATAATGAATTCATTGTCTATCATACTGACATAACTCAAATATCAATTACTACCAGAATTGATGATAAACATAAACAGAACCTCACCATAACCAGAGATGGCTATGCCAATTTTAGTGAAACTGCCAATGGTAATGGCAGAAGACATGAAGTAAAAATATTTGATTTCACTTCTTTTCCGGTTATTGATATTCTGGAGAAATTCATTGATACTCATGAAAGTGAAACAGTAAATGATGAATATCATTCAGTGCTTATTGAATATGAAAAGGGAACAGGCAATAAGTTTAAAAAAGAATACAATCTTAATAGTAACTACAAAACAATATCTGACCGAATAAGAAGACTGCTTCCTCTTTATAATCTCTATCTTATGGATGGTCAGAACTTTAAGGAACCGGTATTAAGAGATGATGATATCTGTTTTGTCTATCAGATAATTGAAAAAGATGAACCAGATATAAAAAACATTTCCTATTTTGGCAATAATAATTATACTTTCAGCCAGAATGGAAATACCAAATATCTTCTTGAAGAAGACTACAAAGAAATAGCCGGCATCATCTACAATGACATCTATTTGCTTGGCGACTTAAACAAAGACATTGAAGAGAATTCTGACTATGGATTCTATGATCACTTCATTATTCGCATGGTGTTCCAGTTTGATGGCAAGGAGACGATATATGATTGTGACTCTTTACTGGATTATTTCTATGCAACTGAAAAAATGGAAAGATACTGCAATGCCTTAAAGGCCATCAATGTCATTCTGGAAAAATATAATGTTGAACTTACTGATTTTATTGAATAAGTTTTTAAAGTCTTGATAGAGTAAGTATAGTAAATATAAATGAAATCACTATCCATTTAAGAGAACTCTTAATGGTCTTCTTTGATGATTTAACAGTTTTAGGCATAGCCTGATCTTCAGAAACAATCGCATCATAGGGATTGTTTGGATTATACCATATGGTAAGCTTGCTTCCAGGCTCCTTATTAAAACTTGTTCCTTCCTCAATAACTTCTGGCGGAACAGATGTTTTATAAACTACACCATCTGCTTCAAATTCAATAATAAAGTTCTGAACTGCGTCTCTTACGGTTGATTCAGTTATTTTAATAAGAGTAGCTTCCGTTTTAACTGTACACTTTTTACCATGACCTGCATTTAAAAAAGAGTACAGACCGTATAACAGACGAAAGAATGAAACTGCAAGCATAGCTATGCTGAT
>JBJFHC010000149.1:0-3181 GCA_051893275.1 Erysipelotrichaceae bacterium
ACCACGGCAATAAGTCTGTTCAACAGAATAGTCATCATTTAAGACAACAATATCTGCATCCTTGCCGACAGTGATTGAACCCTTGCGGTCATCAACGCCAATGCATCTTGCAGGGTTGATTGTGCAGGAATTGATTGCGTAGTTGAATGGAACCATGGCTTCTTCAACCAGGATTCTTAAGCCCTTGTTCAGATTTAATGTCGAACCGGCCAGACCCTTTGTAGAAACCAGATGTGCAGATCCATCAGGATAGATTTCAATCTCATTGCCACCGAAGATATAATGCGAACCAATTGGTGTACCCTTAGCCATCAGGGCATCAGAAATCATAATCGCATAATCAGGGCCCTTAGACATAAAATAATTGTTTAAAGCTGCAGGTGTAGAATGGTTACCATCACAGATGATTTCACCATACATAGTTCTTAAACGATAAGCAGCACCTACCAGACCATTTGCACGGTGATTGAATGGAGTCATACCGTTATAAACATGAGTCATAGAAGTAGCGCCATGAGCATAAGCCATTACGGCCTGTTCATAGGTTGCGGCAGAGTGGCCGATTGAAACTACAACGCCATTCTTTGCACAGTACTCAGTAAGTTCAAAATTATCATCCTGTTCAGTAGCCATGGTAATTACCTTAATTAAACCATCAGCTGCTTCCTGATAATGCTTAAACTGCTCAACAGTAGGTTTTACAATGTACTGTTCAGGCTGAGCACCCTTATACTTCATATCCAGATATGGTCCTTCGAAGTGGATACCTAAAATTTCAGCACCCTCATATCCATCCTTTACAACCTTGGCAACATTCTTAACCGCATTAGTCAGAACCTCTTCAGACTGCGTAATAGTTGTAGCCAGGAAACCGGTAACACCTTCATCAACAATGCCCTTGGTCCAGTTTCTTAAACCTTCCTCATGAGCATCATTGGTATCAAAAGTATATGCACCATGACAATGAATATCAATGAAACCAGGCACAATTCTCTTTGAACCATAGTCTACATCTACTTCCTTGGTACCATAGTCATAAATGTTTTTGATTTTTTCACCTTCCATCTCAATCTGAGCTGGAAAGAACTGATCAGCTATCCATACTTTCTTACTTTGAATGATCATATATGTATTCTCCTCTTAACACTTTTATTATAATTCAGCGCCTTTATAATTATTTACACAAGTTTTGCACAAATTAACATCATTCTAAATAAAAAGCCATAAAATGTGATACATCTCATGGCTTAATGTTTAACATCCACTATTGCAGCTGCAACTGTCACCGTCTTCGATTTCAATTTTTTCAGGTTCATCCTCATTCTTCTGCTCAATATAGAGAGGCTCATCCTGTTTCTTGGAACCCTTTACTACATAGTAGGCAGCGGCTACGGCTGCACCAGTAACCATAGTTGTCAATAATAATCCTTTAAACAGTTTCTTCATATATAACCTCCTGAAACGTTTATATTTCTTCTTTCTTTACTTAATTATATATATCCATAATGTTAATTTTATGTGAACAAAACGGAAAACTACATTATCACCACAATTGTCTTATTTAAGCACATATCTGATTCTCTTATAAATAAATACCGCAATTAAACATAACACAAAATCAGGAATGACAGTTGTGAAACAGTTAATAATACTTAACCATAAACCAATACTATTATGCAGTATGACATTCATCATAAAAACATAATAGACAAAACCCGTAAGATAATAAACAATTAAACCGGCAAGTGTTTTCCTGAATTCATCTATTTTCAGATAAGACATGACAATAACACTTATAAGAAAACCCAAAAGAAAACCAAAAGTAGGTTTCATGACATACCAGATACCCCCACCCCTGGCAAATACCGGCAGGCCGATTAAACCAATTAACAAATATACCAGCAATACCAGTATCGATTTCTTCTCCATAATCAAGGCACAAAGCAGCACAAAAAGCCACTGCAGCGTAAAACGCATACCCAGCATATCTAAAGGTATGGCAATTTTAGAACCAATGCTGATTAAAGCTATAAAGATCGCCCCAAGGGTGAGATCTTTAGTCTTCATCATCAATTAACTCCGCCAGAGACTGTAAAGTTGCGCTTTCACTTTCCTCTATGTTTTCTACACCATCATCCATTAATGTTTTGGTGGTCATTGGTCCGATTGTGAAAGCTCTTCCCTTCTTCTTCCATTCATCAAAATTAGCTATATGACTTTTAAAATACTGAAAAATAATGCTTGAAGTAAAAACTACATCCGAATCCTCATGAATCGGAAAAGTTTCAAGCCTTACCGCCTTATTTTCATAGACAATATACTTCATAATATCCCCCTCTATATCCTCTATTGAACTTCTTGTACTTCAGCCATAATATTCTATTCTGCCGCTTAACTTAAATTCCTTTTTTATACATTCTGAATTATATTTTGATGGTATTTCCCCTTTAATTCCATATTCATTTAAACGCTTCAAAGTACTCGAACCAACACAGATAAAACGTGTATCTCTATATTCCCTGATGTCCTTATTCAGATATTTAAAAAAGCCATCAACCCCATGTTTAGAAGTAAAAATAATCACATCCGCAATTTTATCATTCTCATAAGGCAACAATTCTATTTTAGAAACACATATTTCTCTCTTGTCTCTTTTAATTAATTTGCCAAGCTCGCTTGGCTCATTACCGATTTTTGGTATAATCAGTTCCTTCTTTTTACACTTATCGCTATGATACTTAACCACTTCCCCAAGCACAATCAGACCAGGGCTTTCCAGTTTAATTTCTTCATTTATAATATTCCCAACCGTTGAAAATAAAGCTTCTTCATCACTGGTTGTACCCTTAGAAATAACTGCGATGGGCATATCCCTATCCATGCCATTTTTAATTAATTGAACAGCTATTTCCTTCACCTTATTCAAACCCATCAGAATAACCTGAGTTTCTTTAGAGTTCACAATACTCTTAAAATCTATATCCAGATATTCACCATTACGGTTATGTGCCGAGAATACATGGAAACCATTAGTAACAGATCTTTCAGTTAAAGGTATTCCAAAGCTAGCTGGTACCGCAATACAGGAACTGACACCCGATATGACTTCATAATCTATGCCCTTATCCTTCAGATAGCTCACTTCTTCCTGACCCCTGCCCAGCACAAAAACATCGCCGCC
>JBJFHC010000150.1:0-3179 GCA_051893275.1 Erysipelotrichaceae bacterium
AATAAAACAGCTAATAAGTACAAATGACAGACTAATAATGACAACAAATACCCTATATAAGCCTGTACAATAGATATTGCCTCATAAAGGAGTAACTAATGCAAAGAGAATCATTCAAGTCACGTCTTGGCTTCATACTGGTATCAGCCGGATGTGCAATTGGTATTGGAAACGTCTGGCGTTTCCCCTATGTAACAGGACTAAATGGTGGTGGAATATTTGTCCTACTCTATCTCATATTCTTAATCGTTATGGCTTTGCCGGTACTGACCATGGAACTATCGGTTGGAAGAGCCTCAAGACTAAGTTCTATTGAAGCCTTTAAGAAACTGGAAAAACCAGGCCAGAAATGGCATCTTCATGGCTATGCCTCACTTATTGGCAATTACATCCTCATGATGTTCTATACTGTAGTATCAGGCTGGATGTTTACTTATTTCTATAAATTCATTACTGGTGAATTCAAAGCCGGCATGACTTCAAATGAATGCTCAGCTGTCTTTGATGAACTATTATCTAACCCAATAGAAATGACCATATGGATGGCCATAGTAGTAATACTTGGCTTCTTTGTCTGCTCAAAAGGCTTACAGAATGGTATTGAAAAAATAACCAAAATAATGATGTCAGCCTTATTAGTACTCATCGTAGTACTGGCAATACATAGCCTTACTCTAAGCGGCGCAAAAGAGGGCTTAAGCTTCTACCTGCTCCCTGATCTTAATGTACTCAAAGATGGTGGCATAAATCTCATTACCCAGGCTATGAATCAGGCCTTCTTTACTCTTTCACTGGGTATAGCTTCCATGGAAATATTTGGCAGCTACATGTCAAAAGACTCCACTTTAACCAGTGAAGGTTTAAGAATATGTGCCCTGGATACCTTTGTAGCCATCATGTCAGGCATAATAATCTTCCCTGCCTGCTTCTCCTTTGGCATCGAAGTAAACTCAGGACCAAGCCTGATATTCATTACTTTGCCTAATGTCTTTGTCAATATGAAAGGTGGTATCTTATGGGGAAGCCTGTTCTTCCTGTTTATGACCTTTGCCAGCTTCTCGACAGTAATAGCTGTATTTGAAAACATTCTTTCAAGCTGCATAGACTCATTCCATATATCAAGAAAAAAAGCCTGCATCATAAACTGCATCCTTATTCTTGTATTATCTTTACCATGTATACTGGGATTTAATATCCTGAGTGATGTAACCATAATCGGAAACAGAGGCATACTTGATTCCGAAGACTATATTGTATCTAACATATTGCTTCCAGTAGGTTCTCTTATCTTCCTTCTTTTCTGTACATACAACTATGGCTGGGGCTTTGACAGTTACTATAAAGAAGCCAATACTGGAAAAGGGTTAAAAATAAAACCATGGATGAAATACTACTTCAAGTATGTTATTCCCGTATTAATTATCTTTCTGCTTATTAGAGGACTTTAATACTTTGCGCATAATAGTATATTTTGATGATTTTTACTTTGCGCATTATAGTATCTTGAAGACTAGAAAGGAGCTCACATGAGCTCCTTTATAAACTATTTACCTAATTCAGCACTCTTATCATTATAAGAAGTATGAAGCATCTTCTCAGCCATCTCACTTAGAGGCTTGCCATAGAACTCTTCATATACCTGCTTAATTTCCGGATTTTCATGAGACTTTCTTAAAGTCATAGCTTCATCTCTGGTGTATAAAGCCTTGATTCTCTGTTTCCTTACCTCATGCATATCCTTCATCAGATTCTTAGGCTGACCGCCACCACCGATACAGCCACCTGGACAGGTCATTACTTCTACAAAGTGGTACTGCTTGCCGGATTCTCTCATCTGTTCAATAAACTTGCGGGCATTGCCAGTACCATAGACTACCGCAATATTTACAGTCAGACCATCAATATCAACGCTGGCTTCCTTAATGCCTTCATAGCCTCTTACAGGTGTATAGTTGAATAATACTTCAGGTGCCTGTTTACCAGTGATATATTCATAGGCAGTTCTAAGTGCTGCCTCCATAACACCACCAGTATTGCCGAAGATTACACCGGCACCAGAGGCTGCTGACATCAGTGAATCATATTCACCATCTTCCAGATTCTTGAAATCAATCTTATTGAATTTTGCCCACTTGGCCAGTTCTCTGGTGGTGATGACATAGTCCATATCTCTCATTTCCTCATCACCATAATACTTGCCGGCATCATTCATCTCAGGTCTTCTGATTTCATACTTCTTGGCAGTACAAGGAGTTAAGGCAACATTGACAATCTTCTTAGGATCGATATTGTTCTTCTTGGCAAAGTAGGTCTTAATAGTTGGACCCTGCATAGAAATAGGTGACTTGGCTGTTGAAATATTTGGTATCAGCTCAGGATAATACATCTCCACAAACTTGACCCAGGCTGGGCAGCATGATGTAAACTGTGGCAAAGGTGCAGTTCCCTTAGTAACTCTTTCAATCAGTTCACTGGCTTCTTCAACAATTGTCAGATCAGCCGCAAAGTTTGTATCCAGTACATAGTCAAAGCCAAGCATTCTTAATAGCGTAACCATCTTACCCTGTACAAAACTTCCATCTTCCATACCGAAAGCTTCACCAAGAGCCGCACGTACAGATGGTGAAGTAGAAACAATTACCACCTTCTCAGGATCGGCAATAGCCTCCGCAACCTTGAAGAACTCATTCTTCTCAGTAATAGAATCTACTGGACAGACATTGGCACACTGACCACAGTTGATACAGACAGCCTTTCCTCCAGTTTCCTCAAAAGTATATGTACCATGAACGCCAATGTCCTCAGTACATACATTCTTACACATACCACACCTGATACAAAGCTCTTCATCACGCTGAATACTTACATTATCAAGTTCGATTGGTACTCTAACACTTAAAGGCAGATGACTCATAACATTATTCCTCCCGTTATAGTAATTTCCTGTCTTTATTATAATACCGCCTCTTATAATTATTCTAAGTATTTTAAGAATAATTATTATTCTCAATTATGAACTCGCAGCCTGTTCCTAAATTCCTCTTCACTTAAGCCCAGTTCACTTGCTGTATCCCGGTGTATTTGTCAGCATCAAAACAAAACAATAATTACTGACAGATAGCATAAAAAGAGAACTGGCTCAGAACAGTTCTCTTAAAATTTCTTGTCCATTGGTTTAC
>JBJFHC010000151.1:0-13041 GCA_051893275.1 Erysipelotrichaceae bacterium
GAAAACTTTGCTGAAGAAGTAGCTAAGCAGATGGGTGCTTAAGCTTCAAAATTCAAGTTTCAAATCAAATAAAATCATCACCTACATCTTTCAAGATAGAAGTGATGATTTTTTTATGGAATCAGTGTCATGATACTTATCCAAACTAATGTTATCGTTATTATCTTGAGGAATAATTTGTTCACTTTCCGGAGCTGGCCTTAAATTGACTGCCTTTTACATATTTGTTTTTTAAAATAGACATCATAATAAAATATCTGATGTTATTATTAATATACAGAAAATATTATCTGTTCCTTAATGTTTCCAGATATTTATCAAAGGTCAGCAGAAATTTAACATAGACACCAGTTTCATCGATTATTTCAAAACCGCATTTGTTCACAGATCTTAAAGATCTAATGTTATCATGATGAACCAGGGCATTTACTGAATAAGCTCTGTTTAACAGAAAAGCCGTATAAAGTGCCTGTTTTAAAGCTTCAGTTCCTAAGCCCTGTCCCCACAATTCTTCATGACCGATGACATAGACCACTTCATAGTTTCCTTTGGCTTTTTCGCTGAGCTTAATAAAACCAATTGGTTCCTTATTTTCAGTTCTTATAAAGAAAAACTGGCCATATCGGTTGAAATGAAATCTAAGCATGCCTTCATCTGCATGTCTTAAAAGGTATTCAAGCTCAGATACAATATTCTTATCTTCATTAAGATATTCTGTTACATGTTTGTTATTCATCCATTCAATTAAAGCTAATACATCTTTGCGCGATACCTGTTCGCATAAAAAAACAGCTTTCCTCATACCTTCACCTCTTCAAGTTAAATATTTAAAAGCCTTTCAATGTATTAATTCATATTGACGGTTCTTTTATTTCAAATACTAATATATCAGATAAAAAAATAAAGTCAAATATGATGGACATGCGTATCGTACATTGCTTAGTAAAAATAGAGCTAAATGTGGTATATTAATAAAAGGAAGGTAGAAAGTATGTATAATACAGTTTTATTAAAATTATCAGGTGAAGCATTAGGGGATGAACATGGTCCCTATAATTTCGAAATGCTGGATGACCTGGCTAAACAGATTAAGGCGCTGGTGAAAAAGGGTGTAAATGTCGGAATTGTCTGCGGTGGCGGCAATATCTGTCGAGGCCGTACTTTTGAAAAACTGGGTATGGACCGTAAAAAGAGCGACTATGTCGGCATGTGCGCTACTGTTATGAATGCCCAGGTTATGGGTGAAGCACTGACTAATAATGGTGTCGAAAATAAGGTATTTACCTGCTATCCGGTAAAAAATGTGGCTGATTATGATCCATTAAAAGCCAAACGAGCAGTTAAAAAGGGAACCGTCTGTATTTTTGGCGGCGGTATTGGCAAACCAGGCTATTCAACCGATACAGCCTGTGCACAAAGAGCTTTCGATATTGAAGCTGATGTCATCTTATTTGCCAAGAATGGCTGTGATGGTGTTTATGATAAGGATCCTAATGTCTATGAAGATGCGGTAAGATATGATGAAATATCTTATGATGATATAATTAAAAAAGATTTACAGGTTATTGATATTGCAGCAGCTAAAATATGTAAAAAGAATGGTACTAAGGGTTTAGTATTTGATATGGCAGCTAAAGACGCAATCAAGAAATCTTGTAATAGAAAACCAAACGGAACATTAATTAAATAGGAGAAAAGAAATGGATATTAAGTTAACTGAAGAAAAAATGAACAAATGTGTCAAGTCACTTGAACACAATCTGCAGAAAGTAAGAACTGGCCGTGCCAATCCTAATATGCTGGATGGTATTGAAGTAGACTACTATGGCTGTCCTACACCAATCAATCAGATTGCCTCTATTTCTGTACAGGAAGGTAAGACTTTATGCATTAAGCCTTATGATTCATCATCTTTAAAGGATATTGAAAAGGCCATCAACAAGTCTGAACTTGGTCTCCCTCCTCTGAATGATGGAAGTGTAGTAAGAATTACTGTACCAGCTTTAACTGGTGAAACACGTAAGGGTTTCTGCAAAGATATTTCCAAGATGGCTGAAGAAGCCAAGGTAGCTGTCAGAAATGTCAGAAGAGAAGCTAATGATGAAATCAAGAAGGACAAGGCTCTGCCTGAAGATGAAGCCAAGGATCTGCAGGATAAGGTTCAGAAGCTGACTGACAAGATTATTGAAAAGATTGAAAAAGTTGCCAAAGATAAAGAAAAAGAAGTAATGTCTATCTAGCTGTTATGAACAATCTTGAGCATATAGCCATCATTATGGATGGAAACGGCCGCTGGGCTAAGGAAAGAGGCCTGCCCAGAACGGCTGGACATAAACAGGGCGTGGAAACAGTCCGTAAAATTGCGATATATGCCAACTCATTAGGCGTAAAGTGTCTGACGCTTTATGCCTTTTCAACTGAGAACTGGAAAAGACCAGAAAAAGAAGTTAACTACTTAATGTCACTTCCAGCTTTCTTTTTTAAGTCATATATCAAGGAATTAATGGAAAACAATATCAAGGTAACCATGATTGGCGAATTTGACCGTATCCCTGCGGAAGCTAAAAGTATTTTTAAAGCCGCTATTGAACAGACTAAGGACAATACCGGCATGATACTTAATTTTGCGATGAACTATGGGGGAAGAGATGAAATAGTTCATGCTGCAAAACTGTTTGCTGAGGACTACAAGGCTGGAAAGGTAAATGATCTGACAGAAGAAACATTTAAGAATTACCTGATGACAAAAGATCTGCCGGATGTTGATCTGTTAATTCGTACATCAAATGAATTAAGACTGTCCAACTTCCTTTTATATGAAGTAGCTTACTCGGAATTTGTCTTTATCGACAGATACTGGCCAGATTTCTCAAATGAAGATCTGGATTACTGTATAGAACAGTACAACAAGCGTAACAGACGCTTTGGAGATGCAAAATAAAAGATGAAAACCAGAATTATCAGTGGGGTTATTATTGGGGTTTTAGCTGTCGCCTTTATTTATATAGGTGGTGCTTTATTTGCGGCTTTGATGGCATTTTTTGCGGCATGGGGAACCTGGGAACTTTGTTCAACGCGCAACAGACCAATCAACTGGTTTGAATATGCCATTATGTTAAGCTTTATACTGCTGCTTAATTTAAAGCCTACCAAGGATATCGCGCTGATAGTAATGCTGCTGATATTCTTATGCACACTGGCTGTCTTTGATGAAAGAGTAACATTCGAAGAAATCTGCGTTACTTTTCTGGAATCAAATATCCTCGGCTTTGGTATCCGTTTTGCCCTGCTGATTGAAAATCTTAACAAGTGGATGTTTGGCTATATCGTAATAGCCGCCCTGGTTACCGATGTATTTGCCCTGGTATTTGGCATGCTCCTTGGCAAGCACAAACTGAATGAAAGAGTATCGCCAAAAAAGACCGTGGAAGGGGCAATCGGCGGCTGGCTTAGTGGAGGCATTATTTCCTTTATTTACGCCTCATTTCTGAATTATTTTGGTTTAGGATTGCCGTTAATCATTATTTCTTCCATTGTCTTACCGATAGTTTCGCAGGTTGGTGATCTGACTTTTTCTTTAATCAAAAGAAATTTCCATGTCAAAGATTTCTCTAACCTCATACCGGGACATGGCGGGCTGCTTGACCGTTTTGATTCAGTACTGTTCACAATTTTAACTTTAGGAGCGTTGATGATTTTTCTATGAAAAGAATTATATTATTAGGGGCCAGCGGATCTATTGGCAAACAGAGTATCGATGTTATTAAGGAACACCCCAGTGAACTGAGCCTGGTAGGTGCCGGTGTTGGTAAAAATGTTGCCTATCTGGAAGAACTGCTGGAAAGTTTTGATTTAAGATATGCTTACTCAATCGAAAGAAGGGAAGACCTGGAGAAGAAATATCCATATACTAAATTTTTCTATGGTGAAGAGGGCTTAGCTAAAATAGTTGATGAAAAGGACTATGATCTTTTTGAAAATGCCTTAGTTGGCTTCAGCGGTTTTATTCCTACCATGCATGCCATCTACAATCATAAAGATATTGCCCTTGCCAATAAGGAAACACTGGTAGCTGGCGGAGACCTTGTCAACGCGGCACTTAAGGAATATGGCGTTAAGCTTTATCCAATTGACTCGGAACATTCGGCCATTGCGCAGTCTTTAATAGGGAATGATCCCGATGATGTAAGAAGACTTATTCTTACTGCATCAGGCGGTTCATTTCGAAATCTAAGCCGTGATGAGCTGGAGAATGTTACGCTTGAACAGGCCTTAAATCACCCTAACTGGTCAATGGGCGCCAAGATTACTATTGATTCAGCTACCATGATGAACAAGGGCTTTGAAATAATGGAGGCCCATCATCTGTTTAATATTCCTTATGAAAAGATTGATGTCCTGATTCATTATGAATCAATTATTCATTCCATGGTGGAATATAATGATGGCTCTATTATCAATCAGATTGGTGCACCAGATATGCGTCTGCCTATCAAGTACGCCCTGCTGTATCCTAGGCACCTGGCAGATTCCAATAATAATTATGTCAATCTGGCTAAGGTTGGCAAGCTTACTTTTAAGGAAGTTGACTACAAACGCTATCCTTTAGTCAAACTGGCTAAGGAAATAGGCGGCTATGGCGGCAACTTTGGCGCAATTCTGATTGGTGCCAATGATGAGGCTGTTGATCTTTTCCTGCATAAGCGTATTCGCTTTATTGAGATTGAGAAGTATATTATAAAGACGCTGCAGGAAGCTAAATTTATTAAAAATCCATCCTATGAAGATCTGATTAAATCACATGAATGGGCTAAAAAACATGTTGATGATATCTGGGCTAATTCTTTAATGAATTAGCTCTTTTTTTGAATATGTGAAATTTTCTTATTTTTGTAATATTAATAATATATAAATTAAATCTGATATAATTTTCTTTGTATGTTAAAAACGATTATACTTTTTATATTACTTTTATCGGTAATTATTATTATTCATGAATTCGGTCATTTTATGGCCGCTAAATTATTTAATGTTTATGTACAGGAATTCTCTATTGGCATGGGTCCTAAAATATTTTCTAAGAAAGGAAAGGAGACTGAATATTCGTTAAGAGCTCTGCCCATCGGCGGCTTTGTAGCCATGGCAGGGGATACTTCAGACGAGAAAATAGAAACCCAGGTTGATACTACCAATATCCCTAAGGAAAGATGTCTTGACTGCATTCATCCAGTTAAAAGAATTATAGTTATGGCTGCCGGAATCATAATGAATTTTGTACTGGCTATCTTTCTGGTATCGATGATTTATTTAAGTTATGGTCAGATTGCTGCTGCTCCAAAACCGGTAATTGAAGAAGTAAATGAGGGTTATCCAGCCTATGATGCCGGTTTGAAAGCTGGTGACTATATAACACATATTGAATTTGAAAATGGCTATGCCATAAGTCCGAATGATTTTGATGAACTGACAACTTTTATGTCTACTTATGATGGAAATGGTGAAGTTACCTTTACTGTTAACCGAAATGGTGAAAATATTGAGATATCTTTAACTCCGGTATATGAAGAAGAATCAGGAAGATATCTTATCGGCATCATGACCCCAGAAAGAGAAATTGTTGACATTAATTTTTTTAACAGCTTTAAATACGGCTTTGCCTATCTGGTAAATGTAACCAAGATTACACTTGTTGCATTACTTGGCTTATTCAGAGGTGTGGGCTTAGATAATCTTAGCGGTCCGGTTGGTGTCTATCAGGCTACCAGTCAGGCAGTAGAAATGGGAGCTCTAACTTACATTAACCTGATGGCTGTACTTTCGGTCAATATTGGTTTAATGAATGCTTTGCCTTTACCGGTTCTTGATGGGGGAAGGATAGTAATAGTAATCATCGAGAGTATTATAAGACGTCCTATTTCCAAGAAGGTACAGGAAGCTATTATGTCAGCCAGTGCTTTATTGTTGTTTATATTGGTTATTTTTGTAACTTTTAAAGATATTATTAAATTATTATAAGGAGTTTATATGAGTCTTATTAAAAAGTATTTCTGGGTATTTTTTGTATCAATGGTACCTCTTATTGAATTAAGAGGAGCCATACCTATTGCCTTTGGTATGAAACTTCCCATACTTCCATCTTATATTATTGCGATTATCGGCAATATGCTGCCGGTTCCCATTATTTTCTTTTTTGCCAGAAAAGTACTGATCTGGGGCAAGGATAAAAAATATATCGGTGGTTTCTTTACCTGGTGTCTTAAAAAAGGAGATAAGGCCAGAGATGCTCTTCTGGCCAAGGCGGGAAATGGTCTATATGTCGCATTATTCCTGTTTGTTGGTATTCCACTTCCTGGAACTGGCGCCTGGACAGGTACTCTTGCCGCCTCTTTCTTAGATATGGACTTCAAGAAATCATGTCTGGCAGTTATGGCTGGTGTTATTCTGGCTGGCATTATTATGGGACTTATTTCAAGCGGTGTTTTAGGCGCACTTTCATTTTTAGCTTAAGGGGGAAACGTATATGAAGATTTTAGTAACTGGCGGTACTGGCTATATTGGAAGCCATACCTGCGTAGAACTTATTAAGGATGGACATGAGGTTGTTATTGTTGATAATCTCTATAATTCTAGTGCCTCGGTGGTAGACAGAATTGAAACAATAGCTGGTAAAAGACCGGTTTTCTATAATGTAGATATACTTGACAGGGAAGCTCTTGATAAGGTTTTTTCAGAAAACAGATTTGATGGTGTAATTCATTTTGCCGGCTATAAGGCCGTAGGTGAATCAGTAAGACTGCCACTGGTTTATTATCAGAATAATATTGCCGGTTCATTAAACCTTTATGAATGCATGAAGAAACATGGCGTAAACAATCTGATATTCTCTTCAAGCGCAACTGTATATGGTGACGACTATAAGGCACCATTCAAAGAAGAATTTGGTTATGGTACAACTACCAATCCATATGGAACTACCAAGAAGATGAATGAAATGATTCTGCAGGATTTATGTGTGGCAGATAAAGATCTGAGTGTTGCGCTCTTAAGATACTTTAATCCGATTGGTGCTCATGAATCAGGCCTGATTGGAGAAGATCCAAAAGGTATACCTAATAACCTGGTACCTTATATTGCCAAGGTAGCTATTGGCAAGCTTGAATGTCTGTCTGTATTTGGCGATGATTATGATACAAAAGATGGAACCGGTGTAAGAGACTATATCCATGTTGTTGACTTAGCCAGAGCTCATGTAAAGGCTATGAAGTATGCTGCAGAACATAAGGGTTGCGAAGTAATCAATATCGGTACAGGTACCGGCTATTCAGTTCTGGAAGTAATTAAAGCCTACGAAGAGGCTTCAGGCAAGAAAGTAAACTATAAGATAGTAGACAGAAGACCTGGCGATATTGATACCTGCTATGCAGATCCTTCTAAAGCCTTAGAATTATTAGGTTTTAAAACGGAATATGATCTTAAAAAGATGTGCGCAGATTCTTATAATTTTATGATTAAGAATCCTGATGGTATTAAATAACGTTAAATTTATATATAAATTTATTGATGATTAACAGTATGAGTGATATCATAGAATTATGAAAAAACCTACTGTTAATCTTTCTTTAGATTCATTTATTCCCATATCTGATTTAAATAAGGGCAAGGCTGCCTCAATAATCTCAAATATGGAAGAAGATGATGTAAAACTTATTATCAAAAACAATGAGCCAATGGCTGCTATACTGTCCATTGGCCGTCTGAGCCAGCTTTTAATGGCTGAACAGAAACTGAATGAAGAGGTAAAAAATGGCTAAAAAGAAAAAAACTGATCCAGTTACCGTGATACTTTCTCTTTTGATTGTACTGGTACTATGTGTCTTTATCTTTTTTGGGATTAAATATGCCTATGAATATTTTATTCTGAATAAGCATTCAAATAATGATTCGCAGAATAATGAAAATAACACTTCTGAAGTAGTCACAAATGGTGAAATAAGTGTTGAAATAGGCGATTATACAGTTTACGAAGATAATCTTGATGAACTGGGTTTTAATTTCCTGGTGGCAGAACTGAAGTTTACTACTACCGGTTCTTCAATTTATGTTGACCTGAATGACTTTGTAACATCTGAGCGTACAAATCTGGGACAGCTTGAGTTCTATACTACAAAACTTACTGAAAAAACCTATGACTACAAGAAACTTGGAGTTACAAATACCATTTCTTCGGATACTGACAGCTGCACTGTAACTGTTTTAATTCCTTATACAAACGCGAAAGGTGAGCTTAAAGTATACTATAATAGTGAAGTACTTAAATTTACATTAAGTAACTTTGTGAATGCCGAAACACTTAAGCCTGGTAAGGAAATAAAGGATAACGTCATTAAAGATGACCAGACAGATAAGGAAGTCTATGTATCAGAGGCTTATGTATCAAACATGATGCTCCATAATGGAGAGGATTATGATGCCTCAGCTATCTGTGTCTATACTTATAAGATCAGAGTTGCCAAGATTAATGACAATGTAAAGATTGAAAATGCCATCTTTATTAAAGAAGGCTCAGGCTATGAATATGAGGCTCTTGATGAATCCTATAAGTCTTATAAGATTGACAACATTATTGGCAAGACATTGAAGTCTGGTGATGAATATGCCTTATTCTTTGAACTTTACCGCAATGGCAATGAAGAAATCAATTATGATGGTGTACTGAGAATCAAATTCTCTGATTCGGATAAATGGGTAGAAATCCCTACAACGTTAAGATAACATGCTCAAGAAGATTTTATATACTGTATTTTCTTTATTATTACTGATCCCATTAACTGGGATTTTTGACAGTAATGAAGTAAAGGCAGATGATAAATATTCAATGTCCTGTCCGGCTTTTGAAGTAAGCTATATAAAGGATGATGGTACATTTGAAAAAGTAGAATGTTACGATTCTTTCGATGAAGCTAATGCCAAAATGAAGGAACTGGGTGGGGATCATGTAGTAAGAAACAGCAAATCCTTATCACCGACAAAAATTGTTTCTATGAACTCAGGTTTTGCCTACACTTATTCATTCAGAAGCGGTACCTCAACTCAGAATATTTATGCTGCACTGGATGATAAACATAATGGTACCGGGGCAACAACCTATCTGACAGCTCATTATGAAATGACCTATCATGAGACCAATTTCTACACTGAATATTTTGGCTACAGCGGCGGCTATGTCAAGGTAACCATGAATGGTTTTACCGGCTATGCCGACCTGGAATATGTTGATCTGGTGCCTTCAAAATTTGTTGAGAAGGGCATTCAGATTAGCCTTGGCGGAAATGACAGAACCGGTGCCAATGAACAGCCTTTTGAAGTAATCTGTCATCAGAATTATTATGAAGCCAGGAAAAACGGAAACTATACCGATCTGGTATTTACTTTCTATCGTGCCTGGTCGCCAGATGGCAAGGATGCCATTTCCACTTCTATTGCCATAGGCGTAGCACCATCTTTTATGAAAGAAGGGGCTAAATATTATTCTAATGATGGAATTAATTTCTATACTGATTCTAAGCTTACTCAGCTGGCTGGTACCTACTATAACTATTATCAGTTTCTGCCGCTTAGATCAAATACTGATATTTCCGCTGATGTGATAAATGCCTATCTGAACAAAAATGCCGGAGATAAAAATTCAATACTGCTGGGCAAGGCTTCTGCCTTTATTGATAATCAGAATAAATATGGTGTTAATGGCGCAACAATTCTCTGCATGGCTATACATGAATCTGACTGGGGTACATCAAATATTGCCCGCAACAAGAATAATCTTTTTGGCTGGGGTGCCTTTGATGACAATACCGGCAATGCCACTGCCTATTCGTCAGTTTCTGCCTGCGTAGAAGCCCAGATGGCTGATAATCTGGCCAACTATATGGATGTCAAAGCATCTGTTTATTTCACCATGTCTTTAGGAAACAAGGGTGGAGGTTTTATTACCAAGTATGCTTCTGATCCTTACTGGGCCGAAAAAATAGCTAAATACTACTATGAACTGGATAAATATTCAAAGAATTATGATGGTACTTTAACCGATTATAATCATTATTCACTGGCTCTGGTGAATACGGTAAATGCGGAGGTAAAAAAATCGGCCGATTCTAATTCGGGGACTTACTATACTACCGCCAACAAAACCGGCTATCAGAAAAACCTGATAGTCATCATAAGAGATGTATCAGGCGATTATACCAAAACCCGAACCTCTAATCCAATCGAAGGTGGCGAGGCTATCTTTCCAATTGAACTTTCAAGAGGAACCCTTGTAGTCTATGATGGCGATGAATCTTATGGCTACATAAAGACATCTCAGCTGACGCCGATAAATGATGGAAGCCAGATCGTAATACCTGATCCAAAGCCTGAGGAACCAGTAACAATTCCTTCTGATTCCAAGGATTTCCTGTCCTTAAGTTCAATCAGTCTTGATGGAAATAAATTGACTTTAGCCGGTACGGCCTTCTTCTCAAAAGTAAACTTTAGCGATGCATCAAAGATTAAACATCAGCTGGTTGTAAAGGATATGGATACAAATACTGAAAAGGCAGTATATGATCTGAATACAGCTGAATTCAGTTTTTCGATTAATGATGGCTATACTTATAAACAGATTGCCTTTAATGGAACAGCCGAGATAAAAGAACTGAATACCGGTAATTATACTTTATATATCCGGGTTACTAATTCTGGTGCTTCAAAAGATATTCTGCTTACTTCATCCAACAATAAGTATTCAGATATTTCTTCGGTTGTGGAAACAGGTGAATATCGCTATGTAAACAGAATAAGTTCAAATTCAATATATGGCTACAGACTGGAACTGGAAATAACCAGTACCTCAATAGATTACAGCATCAATAAGCCGGAAGTCAGAAACTCAATGTTTGTTTATGATTCGCTGACTATTGATGAAAAAGATGGCAAAGCTGTACTTAATCTTAAGGCTCATGCGATGATTTATTATCTGAACTATAACGATCCATCTGCCTTAAAGTATAAGCTCCATCTTGTAAAGTCTTCCAGGGAAGAATACACTTATGAAGCAAATAATTTTGCCTGTGGTATAAATTACTCTGAAGCCCTTAAGTCAAGCTATGATATGACTTATATCTGCTTCTCAATCGAAGCTGATATAAGCGAGCTTAGCGGCAGCTATGATATGATTCTGGAAATTGAAAATACCCAGGATGGAACGCTTTATCGCGACATCATTAATATGTCAACTGAAACAAAAGAGTTCAGTCCATTGACTTTGAATGATAAAACATATGCGGTTGAAAAGACAGGAACCTTAAATAGAAATATTCTGAAAGTGAGCTAGCAATATGAATTTCTTTAAATCAAAACTTAACGTAATCCTCTTAATTATTCTCTTGGCCTTACTGGGTATTGGAGGATTTTTCGGCTACAAAATGTTTATCAAGCCAGATGTAGCGGCTATTAATTTCTCAGATATGAGTTCTGATGAGATTACTGCCTGGTTTAATGACAACAAATTATCCGATAAACTGGTCATCGAAGAAGACTATGATGATACTGTAGCTGAAGGAAGAGTAATCTATCAGTCAGTTAAAGAGGGCGATCCAATCAAGAATAAGGTTACAGTTATTATCTCAAAGGGAAAAGATCCAAACTCTAATTTCACTATTCCAGTCGAAAATCAGACTTATGATTCAATTAAACTATGGTTTTCAGAACATGGTTTCAGCAATGTAAGCTATACCTATACTGACAGCGCAGAAACAGAAAGCGGCAGGGTATTATCCGTTAATCCATCTTCCGCCAGACCTGAAGAGGCGGTTACAGTTGAAATAGCCGGCAAGGAACTGTTGTCGGTTCCTGAGTTTTCAGCCTATACCAAGACAGAAATTGATACCTGGGCCAAAGACCATGATATTACAGTTAAGTATCTTTATGAATCTTCTTCATCAGTTAAGGAAGGCGGGGTAATCAAACAGTCTATCTCTGCCGGTCAGAGTATTACTGAAGGCGGTACTATTACTATTACCTTATCTCAGGGTGATGTAAAGACAGCTACTATTCCAGCTACGATGCTTGGTACAAGCGAAGATGATTTCCTTAAGGCTTTAAAAGACCTGGGCTTCACCAATATCAAAAAAGATACAACTACTTATTTTTCTGTTAAATCAGCCAAAGGCACTGTTTTCTCCTATGACGATGGAAATCTGCCTTTAACCGAAACTATTAACTACGCTCTTTCAGCTGGTCAGTATACTTTTGATAAAACTGAGTATGAAGGTAAATCTTTAACCAAGGTACAGGAAATGGTTAAGGAATATAACGCCAGAAATGCCCATATCACCTTAGAAACAACCGAAGAAAAGTCTAATGATGTAAATGCCGGTGATTTATACAGCTGTACAAGTGAATTCAAGTCACCTAATATTACTGTTTCATGTAAACTGTCAAAGGGTGATGGAACTACCACCAAGGCAACCCTGCCTACTAATCTATTAGGATCAAGTGAAGCTGACTTCCTGGCTAAATGTAAGTCTCTAGGATTTACCAATGTCGTAAAAGATGAAAGCGGCTATTATTCAACCCTGAATGCCAAGGGTACAGTAGCCTACTATGATCCAGATGGAGAAATGCTGACAAGCACCAAGATAACTTACAGATTATCTTTAGGTGCCTACAGTTTTAATGCGGCCGACTTTAACGGCAAGTCCTTAAGTGACGGCGAGGCTTTAATCAAGAAGTATAACGAACTAAATGCCCATATTACATCTTCAATCAAGACAAGCGGCAGTGGCACTTATTTATCGAACTGCTCAGGCATAAAAGACGGCATTAATACAACCATTTCATGTACTTTGACTGGTTCTTCAACAGGTTCAGATACACCTAGCGGTACCAAGGCTACGCTGCCTACAAATCTTCTTGGCTATTCTGAAACAAATTTCCTGGATAAATGCAAGTCTTTAGGTTTTACCAATGTGGTAAAAGATGAAAGCGGCTATTATTCAACTT
>JBJFHC010000152.1:0-13022 GCA_051893275.1 Erysipelotrichaceae bacterium
CATATTGCCTCCTTTTATTATTTACTCCATTATAAAAAGAGCCTGGTGACAAAGTTCTTACAAAAAACTGATTACTTATATTGCGCGAAAAATAACAAAAACTATAAAAATCCGCTGGATATAACGCAAAAACACGGTTATATCAGCGAAAACGACCCAAAAACAGAGAAATCCGCTGGATATAACATCAGTCTATATTATTCACAACATTCTCTAGCCTAAAGCTATCCCCATCTACTTCAAAAGTAATAGAGCCAGCTCCCAGATCAATAAACAGTCTGTCCAGTTTCTCATCATAGCGCATAGTTACACTGTAGTAGAAATGCTTGCTCAGATGTACAGGAATACCGGTATCAACATGCTTAATGATATTGCCTTCATAATCAATCAGGGCTACTTCATAGTCGGTGTCACTTATAAAGGCATCCGATGAATTTGAGTATAGAGAATAGACAATATAGAAATGACTGTCATCTACTTTTCTTACGGCAAAAAGCACGTTGTCCTTTAGATTGAAATGGTCTTCCATTACATAGGCCAGCTTTTCATCATGGAAGATATGGAAACTGTTATAGGTCATAGTATAGATATCGCCATTCATAAAGAATCCGCCATTCATAAACTGTCCACTGTCAATAAATTTTTTTGAGCCATCTTTCTTAAACAGCCAGATATCCATATGAGCGTAGCTGGCACTGGCCTCGACAATGCGGTCACCATCCTTGTTTGTGGCATTTACTTCTTCTCTTTCAAGTGCGAGATTATCGAAGTTTAAGCTGACTGAACTGTCAGTAAAATCTACAAGTACTTCACCACCATTTCTCTTAAGTTCAAGATAATTAAGGTTTTCAGATATTGATATACCTTCTTTATTCTCACTGATCAGGTACATTGGTACACCCTGTTCTGGAAGGCAGATGTTATTTGTGATTTCATTATCCTTAATCTTCAGAACAGTACCATCACTTAAAAGATAGACTGCTTCATTATCATTCTCTTTTTCTATAAGAAGACTTGGTTCATAGATCTGATAATCCATTATATTTATGAAGTCCCCATCAAACACAAACTCATAACAAATAAGCGGACAGAAGTCCCCAGGAGATATCAGGGCATTGAAGATGTCTCCTTCTTTCTTATAAATCAGAACTTTATTATTGTTGTGTGGGACTACTTCTTCAGTAACTGTAAAATCATCAAGACTCTCATAGAGATAAGCTGATATTTCTTCATCAATGCCAAAATACTGTCTGTCCAGTTCTACGAGCTTTTCTGGCTTTATATCATCCATTACTGTATTATTTCTTCTTTCATATTCATAAATGGTCGCTGATAAAAGATCTGCAGCTTCATCAGTTAAATAGTCTAAACTTATATTTGTTATATTTTTTAGACTGTTGTAGTAATAGCCGCTTACTGGCAGTTCATCAAAGGCGTTTTTAATTATGTCTTTCTCGGTAATAATTGGTTCTTCTTCCTTAGTTGTTTCTGTTTTTTCTGTGCATCCACTTAATGTAAGTAGAAATAAAGCTGTTATTATAAATAGTTTCTTCATAGCTTAATTAAATCACAAAAAGATAAGCAAATGAATCGAGAAAGTGGAAATATAGGGTCAGCAAGTAGACAGCGGTTTTCTAATCCCAGAAAATGTAATTTATTTTGTTAACCATGTACCAGGCAGAAGGATAATCATATCTTTCAAAATCTTCAGACTCATCGATATAAATACTTAGACAGCACTTTCTTGACTCAAATTTAATAAAAGGTGGCTATATATCCGCCAATAAGGCTTCATTATTTGATAAAGATGATATAGCTTCATATAATCCTTCAGAGTATATCTTTTCTGGTATTAGAGTTAAAAGAGGATTATATAGAACAAAGAGTAGATATCTTAATGCCGATATTAATGGTGCATTAACCATACTTAAGAAAAGCAGCATTGTAGACTTAAAAGTCTTATACAGTAGAGGCGTTGTAATAGTAAGAGTAGACTAAATAAATCAGGTGATAAACTCAAATACCAGACCTCTTAGAAGCAGTCAGATCTATCTTTATAGGTGGTTTACTCAAGTACATCCACATTCTTATAGATATAGTCTGAGAATAAAGCCAGCGCCCTGGATTGTGGTGCATCTTTGATTGTGCAGTAATAAAGTGATATGAAACTTTCTTCTTTAATAGGAATGGCTATAAGCTGTGAATCAAGCCTGTCCAGCAGGAAGCGGAATGTCAGAGCTATACCTCCCATGTTTTTAGGTAGATCATTATAGAAGCAGTCATAATCATTGGATGTGCTGTCAATTACGACAGAATTATAGATTTCAGGCCAGTTATGCTTAAAACGCTGACTCATACGGTGACTTTCATCCGGTATATAGATGTGCATGCCATAAAGTTCTTTCATACTGATGGATGATTTGGAAGCTAGAGGATTATCTTTGCGTAGAACAGCCATTAGTGGGCTTCTTACTACCAGATAAGTATCAAATTCTTCTTCATGTACTGGCCAGTCAAGAAATGCGGCATCGGATTTTCTTTGAAAAAGTTTTTCTTCACAGACTACATCTGACTGAAAATCAAGTTTGAGAGTGATGTTTGGATTCTCACTTTGAAACTTCATAAAGAAATCAAGGCCCAGTGCCTGCTTAATGCCCGGGCAGATGGAAACACATATGGTTTCCTTTATATTGTTTTTATAGGCGGAAAGTTCCTTCAGGGCTGTATAGTAGTTTTCCTGAGCTTTTCTAAATCCTGGCAGCAGAATCATGGCTTCAGCAGTAGGCTGTACACCTTTGCTGCTGCGAATAAAAAGCCGACAGCCCAGAGTATCTTCCATATGTTTAATCTGACGGCTCAGTCCCTGCTGTGATATATGTAGCTTCTGGCTGCATCTGGAAATGTTTTTGTCTTCACACAGCGTTACAAACGAGTTTATTATCTGCATATTCATAAAAGTTGACCTCTAGCAGTATTGTACAACATTATGTTGTGGTACATAGTACTGTTTGTTTATTTTTTAATATCTGGCCTCTATTTATAATCAAGTTATAAATTTATAAGGAGAAGATTATGAATTATGACTATGATGTGATTGTGGTTGGCGCAGGGAATGGCGGTCTTTCTGCAGCCGCTACTGTTTCACGTGCTGGACTAAAGACGCTGGTACTTGAGCGTCATAATCTGCCTGGCGGTTCAGCTACCAGTTTCGTAAGGGGGCGGTTTGAGTTTGAATCTGCACTGCATGAATTATGCGATCTGGGCACCAAAGAGCGTCCCGGTTCAGTCAGAAAACTGTTTAATGAATATGAGGCAAAGATGAAATGGCATGTCGAAAAGAACCTGTTCAATCTGATTGTACCAGGGAAGACCAATGTAGTGCTGCCAACCGGCAAGGAAGCTTTTACCTCAAAAATGGAGGAACTTGTTCCAGGATGCAGAAAAAGCGTCGAAGAACTTTTAAGGCTTGGTGAACTATCTGCTGAGGCCCAGAGATATGCGATGAGTCCTGATAAGAACAATCTGGTAATGATGACCAGATATGCGGATTTTATGCGAGTGGCTGCCGCAACTACGCGCGAAGGCTTCGAAGCTATCGGCATGCCAAAGAAGGCTCAGGACATTTTGAATACTTACTGGTGTTATCTTGGTGCTACGCCAGATAATCTGGATTTTCTGACTACTGTTCAGATGATCTATAAATATGTGCATCTATATCCAGGACAGCCAGATAAAAAATCACATAATCTTTCTTTATCCCTTGTGGATGTCATCAGAAGAAATGGCGGAAATATCTGGTATAACTGCGAGGTTGAAAAAATTCTGTTTGAAGATGATAGAGCCTGTGGTGTAAAACTTAAAAATGGCAGAGAACTATACGCTAAGCAGATTATCGCCAACTGTTCTCCAACCACTGTAATGGCTAAAATGCTGCCAGAAAATGTAAAAATACCCGAGAAATCTTTGAAACTGGCTAATGCCAGAAAGATCGCTCTGGAACTTGAAACGATGTATGTAGGACTAAATCGCAGTGCTGAAGAACTTGGAATCAAAGAATATTCGAC
The DNA here is from genome assembly GCA_051893275.1 of Erysipelotrichaceae bacterium. Lineage (GTDB taxonomy): Bacteria > Bacillota_I > Bacilli_A > Erysipelotrichales > Erysipelotrichaceae > Colivicinus. Next base: position 4,065 of record JBJFHC010000152.1, read on the forward strand.
ACTTATTATGTCTGATACCGATCCGGATGATCAGTTTAAAAAGGCCAACGGAAAAGATAAGGGCGTATTTATCGCCAACTGTCTTAATATAGTTATCCCTGAATCTTCACCAGAGGGTACCTGCACACTGTTCTTTACTACTTTTGGTGATGCTGAATTCTGGTCTAATGTTAAGCCAGAAGATTATTATAAGGTAAAGGAAGAGCGAATGGAGGAATGGATAGCCTACTACGAGGAAGTAACAGGTATTGTCATTAAGCCATATATTGAGGAAATCGCTTTTGCCTCACCCGCAACTTTCTGTCGCTATCTGAATACGCCAAATGGAACACCATATGGCTATCAGGTATATAAATGGGACAATATTATCAATCGTTTAAACGCAATGAATGATGAACAGATGTTTAAAGGACTACGCTTAACTGGTGCTGCCTGTGAAAACATTGATGGCTATAATCTGTGCTACGCAAACGGCAATATACATGGCAAAAAAACGCTGAAAGCTATTCAGGAGGGTATGAACAATGGCAAATAAAGGAATAAAATCCATTAGTCGTTTTAAATTCTTGAAAATAAATGACGAGCGCAAAAGAAGAATAGAACAGGCATCGAACAGACCGATAGAAAATTTCTTTCCAGTAAATGAACTTTCTAAGTCTCTTCATCCTGACAGACAGTATGTAACTGTTTCTAAAATAAAGGAATGGGATGCCAACTGTAAAAGTATCAGTTTTGTACCAGATCCTGAAAAAGGTACCACAGAACTGGCTTATTTTAAAGCCGGATCTTATCTGAGCATTACATTAGAAATAGATGGCAGAAAAATAAGCAGACCATACTCCATATCATCATCACCAAGACAGGCTCTTGAAGGTGTATATGTTCTGACAGTTAAAAGAGTACCTGGTGGTCTTGTTTCCAATTATATTCTGGATAACTTAAAAGAAGGAGACAGTGTTGAAGTCAGTGCACCATTGGGTGAGTTTGTCTATATTCCTGTTAGAGATGGCAAAACAGTTATCGGGGTGGCAGGAGGAAGTGGCATTACGCCTTTCTATAGCTTTGCCAGGGCTATAGCGGATAATGATGAAAACTTTAATCTGATTCTGCTGTATGGTTCAAGAACCGAAAAAGATATTTTATTTAAACAAGAATTTGATGAACTGCAGAAAAACTGTGACAAAATAAAAGTGGTTCATGTCTTAAGTGATGAAGAAAAAGAAGGATATGAACATGGATTCATTACTGCAGATCTGATAAAGAAATATGCACCAGATGAAAACTATTCGATTTTCTTATGTGGGCCTGAAGGAATGTATCGATTCCTGGACAAAGAAATCGAAAAACTCAATATTGAAAGAAAATGGGTACGCCATGAACTGCAGGGAGAAATCCATAACCCAGAGAAACAAAGCGACTATCCAAAAGGTTTAGAGGTACCAGAAACTGTTAAACTGACTGTTACAGTCTGTGACAATACTCGGATTTTTGAAGTAAGTACCAAAGACACCATACTGCAGTCTCTGGAGAAAAATGGGGTGGAAGCTCCTTCCCACTGCCGCTGTGGTGAGTGTGGCTGGTGTCATTCGCTGCTGCTCAAAGGAAATGTCTATTGCCCGGAAAGGCTTGAACATAGAAGAGAAGCCGATCTTGACTATAATTACATACATCCCTGCTGCAGCTTCCCATTATCCGATATTTGTATAGAAGTACCACCAAATAAATAAAGAAAACCGGCATAGAAGCCGGTTTTAATATTGTCGGAAAATCTTATATGAAATTGGAAAAAAGTACAGTTCTTTTATTTCCAGTAAGTAAAACCTTTATTTATACAGACAAAAACGATAATTTTCTATGTTTTAAAGGCTTTTTTCAGGTGGTGATGCCTATAGAATATATAGTTTCAGATTGCCATAAGATTCGCTCGATAAAAACATATTAACATGTTGGCACATGAAGACTGACTTAAATTTAGAGTTTCCGGTGTTATGAATATTTATATCATTAAAAACTCTGAAAGATTGTCATCACGACTTCAGATGAAGAAAGTGATTATTTCAAATATAGTAATGCTGATTAAAAATTATGCCCTCATAAGACAATAATGACACTCAAAAGAGTGTCATTATTTAAATACACCATATTTTGAGGACTTAAGCACATTGGGAAGAGATGATTTAAGAGTCAGGATAAGATATTCAATAAGCTTGTCTTTAGGATGTGTTTCCTGGCCCTGAAAATAATTTACCAATACACCAGCCAGGGCTTCAGTATAGAAAGAAGTTAAAAATAATTTATAGTCATCATTAACTCTGATATCCAGTTCATTAGAGAGTTCCTGAATAATTGATTCCACAGTTCCGGAAAGATCATTATAGAAGAAACGTTTCATCTCTTCACGGCCTACTGAATCATAAGCACAGTTTATGATGTGTTTATTTTCATCACAATAGCTGATCATGTAATCCAGCGCTTCCTCAGGGTTGACTAATAAATCAAATTTTTTAAGTACTTCCACCGTTTCCTGTTCGAGCATCCATTTCATTAATGAATAGATGTCTTCAAAATGATAGTAAAAGGTTTTGCGGTTTACATCGCAGTCCTTGATGATTTCCGCAACTGTAATTTTAGATAAGGGTTTCCTGGTCATGGCCTTCTTTAAGGAGTCGGCCATTTTTTTCTTGGTATTGTAGGATGCAGTTTCTCTTTTCATATGTTTTCCTTCTATAAAATAATTTTAATAAACCTGGAAATATAAACAATGGCTAATAGATGGTCAAATGACCATCTATTTAGGCCATCAGTCATGTACTGAATGACCGTTTTTCTACATATTGTGGTACGCTGTTCATTTAACGGAATATAAACATAATTTTACAATGCAGATAAGGACAAGAAGGAGACCAATAATGGTGCTTAAGAAATACGAAATAATGATGCATACACCCATTGGAAAAAGATATGGGGACATCAGAATCAACATAGATAAAGAAAAAATAAAAGGCTATATTACTCTTCTTTCTCATTGCGAACCAGTTAATGGAAGTATTGATGAAAACGGAAAATGTATCCTTGTAGGAAGAATTGTGACCTTAATGAACGTTATTCCCTTTACTGCCACCGGAGAGATAGAAGAGGACAGGCTTTTTCTATCTCTCAAAGGCAGACATAACAGTTTTCAGATTGAAGGTAAATATACAGGAATGGAGGAAGAAGTGAATGAATGAAGAAAAAAATGAAAGCTCCTCCTTTATGGTAAAAGTCGCAACTTTTATCGTTGATAAAAGAAATCTGTTTGTGCTTTTAACGACGATTGCGATTATTTTTTCTCTGTTTTCAGCCAGCTGGGTAAAAGTAGAAAATGAACTTTCTGAATATCTGCCAGATACATCAGAAGCCCGTCAGGGACTGGATATCATGGAGGATCAGTTCATAACCTATGGTTCAGCCCGTGTAATGGTGTCCAATATTACTAAACAGAAGGCTGAAGATTTATATGAAATGCTGCAGGATGTAGATGGGGTGCAGTCTGTTACCTATGATTCAGACGAAGATTATAAAGAGGTATCAGCGCTCTATACTGTTTCCTTCGATTATGCCGACAGTGATGATAAGTGTCTGGAGTCTTTAGAAAAAATAGAAAACCTCTTAAGTGAAGAAGACTATTTCCTTCAGACTGAGCTGGGTGATCAGCAGGCTGAAATCCTTGATCAGGAAGTAAGTGTAATCATGGTGTATGTTGCCATTATTGTGGTTACTGTTTTATGCCTGACGTCTCAGACCTGGGCGGAAGTTCCGGTACTTATCCTGACCTTTGTAGTGGCAATGATACTCAATACGGGATCTAACTTTCTCCTTGGTACTATCTCCTTTGTTTCTAATTCCGTAACCTCAATTCTGCAGCTTGCACTCTCTTTAGACTATGCCGTTATATTGTGCAACCGCTTCAAGGAAGAGCACAGAACTCTTCCTTTAAGAGAAGCGGTAATTCAGGCCTTAAGTAAGGGTATACCGGAAATCGGTGCATCATCTTTAACTACGGTTGGTGGTCTTGTTGCCATGATGTTCATGCAGTTTAAGATTGGACCGGATATGGCTGTCTGTCTGATTAAGGCTATTATGTATGCCCTGTTATCGGTATTTATTGTCATGCCAGCCTTACTTATGCTGTTTGGTCCGCTGATTGAAAAGACTGAGCATAAGAATTTTATTCCTAAAATTCCTTTTGTAGGTAAATTTGCCTATAAGACCAGATTTATAATTCCGCCTTTATTTGTGCTTGTACTGATTGTTGCGTTTAATCTTTCCAATAACTGCCCCTATGCCTATGGCTATTCTATTCTGGAAACCCCAAAGCTTAATGAAACCCAGATTGCCGAGAATCTGATTGAAGATACCTTTGGAGCGGAAAACTACGTGGCTATTGTAATGCCTTCTGGTGACTATGATGCCGAAAGAGATCTGCTGAATAAACTTGATTCAATGGAGGAAGTTGACTATACCATGGGTCTTTCCAATGTCGAGGCTATGGATGGCTACATGCTGGCGGACAAGCTTACGCCAAGGGATTTTGCCGAACTGGCTAATGTAGACTATGAGGTGGCCCAGCTGATTTATGGGGCTTATGCGGCCAAGAATGAAGAATATACACAGATGATTACTGATATTTCAAACTATGAAGTACCGCTTATCGACATGATGCTCTTTGCCTGCGACCAGGCAGAGTCAGGTATTGTGAATCTGGATAAGGAACAGTCTGATATGCTGAGTGAAGCTAAAACGATGATGGAGGCAGCCAAGAATCAGCTGCAGGGCGAAGACTATAACCGTGTGCTGGTTTATCTGAATCTGCCGGTTTCGGGACAGACTACCTACGATTTTCTGGATACCCTAAGAGAAACAGCCCGTGTCTATTATCCAGAAGGCAATATCTATATTGTGGGAGAAAGTACAACGGAATATGATTTCCAGAAATCCTTTGAAACCGATAATCTGGTTGTCACTATTGTTTCTATTTTAATTGTACTGGTGGTTCTGCTGTTTACCTTTAAATCAGCCGGCATGCCAATACTGCTGATACTGGTAATTCAGGGTGCCATCTGGCTAAATTTCTCAATTCCAACCATCAAGGATGAATACATCTTCTTTATGAGCTATCTGGTAGTAAGTTCTATTCAGATGGGTGCCAATATTGACTATGCCATTGTCATAGCTTCCCGTTTCAGTGAGCTGAAACATGAGATGAGTTCTGAACAGGCTATTATTGAAACCATGAACTTTGCCTTCCCAACCATTATTACCTCAGGTACAGTGCTGGCACTGGCCGGAATTCTGGTTGGCCGTATGACTTCGGATGCGGCTATTGTCGGCATCGGTTCAATTGGTCAGGGAACTATTATTTCGGTAATTCTGGTTATGTTTGTACTTCCGCAGATACTGCTTCTTGGTTCAAAGTTTGTTGATATGACCTCCTTCTCAATGCCAGTAAAAGAAAACAGTGTTCATACAAGTGACAGAGTCAAAGTTGACGGCTATGTAAAAGGAAGTATTAACGGCAATATAAGTGGTCATCTGAAAGCCACTATTGAGGGTGATGCCGATCTTAATATTATCTCTGGAAAGATTGAAAAGGAGGACGAAGAAAATGAAACATCTGAATAAATTCCTGAGCGTCTTTCTGATCTGCTTAATCATCTTCTCTGCAGGCAGTATTAAAACATTGAGCGAAGATAACGCGATAATCATTTCCTCGGTTGCCGATTTTGAAAACTTTGTCAAAAACTGTACACTGGATTCCTGGTCCAGAGATAAGAAAGTCATATTAAGTACCGATCTGAATCTTAGTGGCAGTAAATATAATATGGTCCCATCTTTCTCAGGCGAATTTGATGGTAATGGACATACCATCAGTGGAATCTATTATGATGAAACATCTTCGCCTTGTGGCCTTTTTCGAACCATTGAACAGGGCGGCTATGTTAAAAATCTGAATGTCACCGGTATTATTGAACCTGGCGGTAAGAGTGTAAGTGCTGGCGGCATAGCCGGTGAAAACTATGGCACAATTGAAAACTGCAGCTTCAATGGCAGCATAGAAGCGCAAAAGAATGCTGGCGGCATAGCTGGCTATAATGGTTCTTCGGGAACAGTACAAAACTGTGCGGCTTATGGTGACATAGAAGGTATTAAGGAAACTGGCGGTATAGTGGGCTATAATCTGGGAATTATCAAGAATTGCCTTAATAATGCCCGTATAAATACGACCAGTACCAATCCTGGTTTAAGCCCTGAGGACATCAGCCTTGATTTTTCACTGGAAAAGAGCGGTTTTACTTCAGCCAACAACTCAAGCACCGTTTCTGATACTGGCGGAATAGCCGGATATAACAGTGGCGTTATTGCCCTGTGCACAAACAATGAAACAGTCGGCTATGAACATATAGGCTACAATGTGGGCGGTATAGCTGACCGAAGCTCTGGCTTCATTATGGAATGCACAAATAATGCCACTGTCTATGGCCGAAAAGACATTGGTGGCATTACCGGCCAGGCTGAACCCTATATTATCCAGAATATTACTGAAGACAATCTTACAAAATTAAAACTACAGATCAATGAACTTGATGCCCTTGTCACAAGAGCCAACAGCAGAGCCAATTCCAGCACTAATAAAATTTCAAATAGATTAAGTGATATTTCAGATGCCTCAAAGGATGCGGCTGAAGCTATTAAAAACATAGACGTTGATATAGAGGTGTCAAAAAAAGGTTCCGAGAATAATGAACACATAGAAATTGGTGATAACGATTATGAGGTTCCAGAAATCAGTACCAATATCGATTTCGGAAATCTAACCGAAGCGCTGGCTGAAGTATCTTCTCAGGTAAAACTTTTAAGTGAAGATACTAAAAACTCAGGGAATAATCTAAGCAGTGATGTTAAGGCTATTCAGAACAAATGTAATGAAATAAGCAATACCATGATGGATATCTTAAACGACATGAACGATGTCTTCTCTGTTACTGACACTTCAGACAAAGATTCTGACAGTCTTACTTTAGGCAAAATAAAGAATTCTGATAATAATGGCTATATCTATGGAGACCTCAATGTCGGTGGTATTGCCGGTATTATGCAGCTTGAATATGGAAATGACCCCGAAGATGACAATGCCCTGGATATTGATATAGATACCAAAAAGAACTTTGAAGTAAAGGCCATTATTGAAGAATGCACAAATAATGGCGAAGTTACCTCCAGACACAACTATGTCGGTGGTATAGCCGGCAGACAGGAACTGGGTATGATCAGATACTGTTACAGCTATGGCGATGTCACAAGTGAAAACGGTTCCTATGCAGGTGGTATCAGTGGTATTACTTCTTCAATCATTCAAAGCTGTTACGTCAAGCTTACCTTAAGTGGCAGTAAATATATTGGCGGTATTGCCGGAATTGGAACAGAAAACAGCACAAGTGAATCATCATCTCAAATCATTGGCAATTATGCCATGGTGAATATTGAATCTGACAGTTCTTTTACAGGAGCCATTGCCGGTTCAAAGGAAGGAATCTATACCGAGAACTATTTTGTGAGTGATGAGCTATGTGGAATCAATGGTGTAAGCTACAGTGGAAAGGCTGAACCATTAAGTTTTGATGAACTGCTGGATGATGAAAACACTCCAGATAAATTTAAAGAACTTAAACTGAGCTTTGTGATAGATGACGAAGTAATTAAAACACTTAGTGTAGAATATGGTTCTTCTATAGACAACAGTATCTATCCTGAGATTCCTGAAAAAGAAGGCTATTATTCCTGCTGGGATTATGATAGTTTAGAAGATATTCATTTTGATACGCTTGTGACAGCCATCTATGAACCATATGTATCAGCCTTATATTCCAATAATACTAATACAGATGGAAAGAATCTGGTCTTTGTTGAAGGAAACTTCAGTGATGAAGATTCTATTTCGGTAAGTGAATTAAGAATATCCGATGATGAATTTGATTTTGTGGTAAAGGATATACCGTCTTTATTAAAGAATGTCTTTAAATCCAGAATTGCCACCGAAGTATTAAACAGCTATACTGTGCAGATTCCAGATGATGGCTTAAATACTCATAGAATAAGAGCGTATTGTGAAAATGCGGATAAAACTGATGTTTATGTATTAAGCAATGGTAAATACATCAGGGTAGAAGATGAAACGGTTGGTTCCTATGTGGTATTTGAGTTTGAAGGTAATAATGTTCAGTTTACTTTAATCAGAACCAGAAACATGAAGATTTTCTGGATAGTAATGGTAATAGTAATAATTCTGTTGATTGTACTTATAATCAGAAGGCCTAAGCTTCCTAAGAAACCAGAGAAGAAAATAAATTTCAATAAGAAAATAATCATTATAGCTGCAGCAGTACTGGTTCTTGCCGGTGGTATTGGTTTGTTTGCGCTCAGGGATATTAAGACAAAGGTCAGTGTCTATGAGCTGTTAAGTGAATTAAACGGTCTGGAGAACAAGTCCATGTATATAGAAGCAAACGGCAGGCTGGATGATGAACAATATGAACTCAGTGTAAATATTGCTGAACAGAAATATGAAGGAAAGAGTCTTAAAAGAACAGGAGAAGACAATTATCTTTACTACTATGATGGTTCCCTGATTCTGGAGAATGGCGCTTCATTCAAGATCAGTGATGATTATCCTGATTATTCGAAGATTCTTGATCTGACAGTTGATCTTTTCCGAAATATCGATGTGAAGGAAGAAAATGGAATATATACACTTAAGACCAGAAATGCCGATGAAATCCTGAAACTGCTTATTAAGGATTATGAACTGGCTGATCTCAATGAAGTAGAAATCAAGGTCTATACAGCTGAGGATAGCGTTCAGAAGCTTTCTTTCAGTTGCGATGGTTATCTTAAAGATAATAATAAATTTAATCTTAATGC
>JBJFHC010000153.1:0-13009 GCA_051893275.1 Erysipelotrichaceae bacterium
CAGCCCACAATCAGTCTAACGCGCTTCTTGAACTTATAGCCTGTATCTAATAAATACTTGATCGCATAAAGCGAAGCGATTACTGCACCCTTGTCATCAGTAACACCACGGCCATAGACATAGCCATCTTTCTGAATCATTTCAAAAGGATCGCAGTCCCATCCTTCACCACATGGTACGACATCAAGATGAGCCAGAATACCAATTACTTCATCACCTTCGCCCACTTCACCATAGCCACAATAGTAATCCAGATTTTTTGTTTTTAGACCCTTGGATTCAAAAATCTCCAGAGCCTTATCCAGAACCTCACGGTTCTTTAAGCCAAATGGTGCTGCATCTTCAGCAAATACTGAGTTATAGCTTACCAGCTCTTTCAGTTCATTCAGCATATTATCAATGTTTTTATCAATATAATCTTTCATTTAATCCTCCAATATTAATCCAACCGGACAGTGATCTGAACCAAAGACATCATCATAAATCAGACTGTCCTTAACCTTATCCATAAAACGCTTAGAAACCACATAGTAGTCAATACGCCAGCCTACTCCTCTTTCTCTGGCCCGCATGCGATAAGACCACCAGGAATACTTTACAGTATCAGGATAAAGCTCGCGGAAAGTATCCACAAAACCACAATCCAGCAGTTTTGTGAAAGCCTCTCTTTCCTCATCAGAGAAGCCGGCATTGAAATGATTGGTTTCCGGATTCTTCAGATCGATTTCATTATGAGCCACATTAAGATCACCAGTATAGATAACCGGTTTGATTTTATCCAGCTTCATTAAATGCTTTCTTAAATCATCTTCCCAGTGCATACGATAATCTAAACGAAGAAGCCCATCCTTGGAGTTAGGCACGTAGGCTGTGACATAATAATAATCCTCAAATTCAAGAGTGATCACTCTTCCTTCTTTTGGATGATCTTCGCCTTCAATATCATAACTGACACTTAAGGCCTCTTTTTTAGAGAGAACCATCGTACCACTGTAGCCTTTTCTTTCAGCTGAATTAATATATAGATGATAGCCCTCAAAATCCTTCTTGAGCTGATCGGGCTGCATCTTTATTTCCTCAAGCGAAAGAATATCTGGCTTTTCATCCTCAATCAGCTTCTCCAGATCTCCTTTAGATAAAATGGCTCTTAGACCATTGACATTCCAGTTGATAAATTTACTCATAGGCTCTCAGTCTGTTTTCTTAAAAATTCTCTTTCATCCTCTTCCAGATATGGACTTAAAGTCTCATATACCTGAGCATGATAGTTATTCAAAATCTCGATAGTCTTACTGTCAAGATAGTTAGTATCAATCAGTTCCAGATCAAACGGACACATTGTAACTGGTTCAAAACAATAGAAATCACCCCAGGAATTAGAAATATATTCCTTTACCAGTAATAGATTCTCACATCTGATTCCATATTCACCCTCAAGATAAATACCAGGTTCATCTGATACAATCATGCCTGGTCTTAAAGGCTGCTGCTCAGTTTTAGTATCGGTTGCCATATAGCGGATATTTGGCGGATTCTCATGCACCGAAAGCACATGACCAACACCATGTCCGGTACCGCATCTATAGTCAATGCCTTCAGCCCAGATATCTTTACGAGCCAGTATATCCAGCATTGATGCCGCCATACCCTTGATGAAAGTGGCAGACTGCAGATTCAGCATTGATTTCAGAACAATTGTAAAATGTTTACGCAATATATCAGAAACTGGACCTAAGGCAATGGTTCTGGTAATATCGGTAGTACCCTCTAAGTACTGCCCGCCTGAATCCACCAGCAGAATACCACTGTTGTCGAGTTTGACTTCTTTTTCTCTTGATGGTGCATAATGCATTGAAGCTGCATTCTCATTATAGGCAACAATGGATGTAAAACTTAAATCAAAAGCCTTATAGCTTCTTCTTAGATTATCCAGATAGTCAGCCGCATCCTTTTCCGTCAGCTTTGTTTTATCCGACTCCTTAAGCCACTTGATGAATCTGACCATGCAGACACCATCATAAATATGGGCCAGCTTACTGTTTTTAATCTCGGTTTCATTCTTGATAGCTTTCATTAAGTCGACTGGTGAAGAAGTATTGACTATCTCATTCTTCTTTAAACAAAGCTTAGATTCATAGTTAACCTTGTTTTCATCAAGAATAACCGTACGATTCTTCAGCTTACTTAAAAAATCATAATAAGAATCATAATCACGGATAATAACCTCATCCGCATATAATTCATCAAAAATCTCTGGACTTAAACGCTCCTTATCTACAAACAGATAAACATCACCCTTATCAATTACCATATAGGCATAGAATACTGGTGTATGCAGAATATCATCACCCCTTAGATTTAACAGATAGGCAATACTCTCCAGATTATTGATTATATGGGTACGCTTGCCGATAATATACTTTAATTCATCAAGCTTCTCTTTTCTTGTTTTGCCGGTATATTCATCATCAAGCTTAAACAGCTTTGACTTAGAAAGCTCAGCTCTGTCATCAATTACTTCAGAATAAATATCCTTGGACACAATCTTATTGTTTAAACCCGACACAAAAGAAATAGAAGCTCTCTTGCCATCTAAACCGATTACCCTGTCACTGAAGTACTTCTCGATATATTCCTTTACACTTAAGGCACCCTTGGATCCAAGTTTCACTACTTCCACATCATTAGGAATACATTCCCTGTCTGCCTGAATGTGATACCTTCCATCTACAAAGATATGGGCATCATATTCACTCACCAGCAAAGAAGCCATTGAACCGGTAAAACCGGAAAAATAACGGATAGTCTTAAAATATTCAGCCACATATTCGGAACAGTGATAGTCTGAGGTGTTGAAATAATAGACATCAATACCGTTTTCACGCATTTTTTCTCTTAATCTATCTAAACGGTTGTTCATATAAGCCTCCTGAAAAACTCTAGATATATTTTAACCTATTATTTTGTCTTTGACATAAAAAGGGTAAAATGTAAGCATGTACAGACTCTTGATTATCGAAGACGAAAAAGATATTGCCGAAAGTATTGCCACCAGTCTTGCAAACTACGGCTTTGAAACCAGAACCATTGATGATTTCTCAAAAATCATGGAAACATTTAAAGAATTTGATCCCCATATGGTTCTTTTAGATATAAAACTGCCCTATTATGATGGCTATCACTACTGCATGGAGATACGCAAAATATCTAAGCTTCCAATCATCTTCATTTCTTCAGCTTCGGATAATATGAATATCATTATGGCTATGAATATGGGTGGCGATGACTTTGTCATCAAACCCTTTGAAATGAACGTACTGATTGCCAAAATTATGGCTCACCTCAGAAGATGTTATGACTTCAACGCAAATCCAAACATCATTTCAATTAATGGAATAAATCTTAATATCAATGACTCATCCATATCTTACGAAAACAGACATCTGGAACTTTCAAAAAATGAATTCCGTATTCTTCTAACCTTAGTACAGAATAAAGGAAAAATAGTCTCCAGAGAAAAACTGATGGAAGTATTATGGCAAAGCGGTGACTTTGTAGATGAAAATACCCTCAATGTGAATATCAACCGCTTAAGAAAAAAACTGGAAACCATTAAAATAAATGATCTTATACAGACCAAATTCGGAATGGGCTATATGATATGAACTATCTGAAAGAACGCTATAAAATCATTCTGATAATATTGCTGATCTATATTATCTTTATGGTCTCCTTTTATCTGTATAATCTTCCATTAGAGTCTGTTATCTATCCCTTACTGTTATCTCTGTTTCTTATAGCAGTAATCGCTCTTTTTGACTTTATCAGGCTTAAAAAGAAACATGATAAACTGAAAAACGGTATTCTGATTAAACCAGACAGCATAATTGAAAATGACTATCAGAAAATAATCGAACCGCTGGAAGAAGAAAAACAGCAGAATATACTGTATGAACAAAACAGATATCAGGAAATGATTGATTACTACACCACCTGGGTTCATCAGATTAAGACCCCGATAGCTTCAATGCGTCTGACTCTGGAGAATGAAGACAGCGAATTTTCCAGAAAAATAAGGAACAATCTTACCTCCATTGAAAACTATGTTGACATGGTCTTAGCCTATCTGCGCCTGGATTCCTCATCTAACGATCTGGTAATTAAGGAAGTAAATCTGGATAATGTAATTAAAGAATGCATAAAACACTATTCCAGTGACTTCATTGCCAGAAAGCTGAAAGTAGAAATAGTTAACTGTGAAAACGTGGTACTAAGCGATGAAAAATGGCTGTCCTTTATTATTGAACAGCTTCTTTCCAATGCCCTGAAATACACCAGTACCGGAAAAATTACCATATCCTATATAGATAATTCACTGCATATAAAAGATACCGGAATAGGCATTGATGAAAAAGATCTGCCAAGAATCTTTGAAAAAGGCTATACCGGCTTTAATGGCCGGCTTAATCAGAAGTCTTCGGGACTTGGATTATATCTTGTCAAAAGAAGCATTGAAATGTTAAATCATAAGATAAGAATAGAATCTAAACCAAATCAGGGAACTGATGTCATCATTACTTTTAATGAGAATAATTTAAAGAAAGATTAATTCTTACAAAACTGTAATAAATATGTAAGAACAATCGATAGAAGCTGAAAAACATTAAAATTAGAATTAAAACAGAAATCACCTAAGGAGGATTTTTGTGATGAATATATTAAGTGTAAACAATCTGTCCAAAACCTATGTCAGCCGTTTTGGTGCAAACAAAGTCGAAGCCTTAAAAAATGTCAGCTTTATTGTTGAAGAAAGCGAATATGTGGCCATCATGGGTGAATCCGGTTCAGGTAAAACTACCCTCCTGAATATTATGGCTACCCTGGACAAGCCAAGTGCAGGCAAGGTGCTGCTTCAGGGCAAAGACATTTCAGGCATAAAGGAAAAAGACCTGGCAACATTCAGAAGAGACAATCTGGGTTTTGTCTTCCAGGACTTTAATCTGCTGGATACTTTTACTCTGGAAGACAATATCTATCTGCCTTTAGTTCTGGCAAATAAAAAATATTCTGAGATGCATAATAAACTGCTGCCCTTAGCCAGTAAACTTGGCATCGATAAACTGCTCAAGAAATACCCTTATGAAGTATCGGGCGGCCAGAAACAGCGTACAGCTGTTGCCAGGGCCCTGATTACAAGTCCCAGACTGATTCTGGCGGATGAACCTACCGGAGCATTAGACTCTTCAAGCAGTGATGAACTGCTGTCCCTGTTTTCCGATATTAATAAACAGGGCCAGACCATACTGATGGTAACTCATTCCATCAAGGCAGCATCACACGCCTCAAGAGTGCTGTTTATTAAAGATGGTGAGCTTTTCCATCAGCTTTACAGGGGGAGCGATTCAAATGAACTCTTCTATCAGAAAATATCTGATACTTTGACCATGGCCTTAAGGGGATAAGAAGATGAAACTGTATTTTAAACTGTCTATAGATGGCATACGCAAAAATGCCCGTCTTTATATTCCCTATATCCTGACCGGTACTCTGGTTATCATGATGTTCTACATCCTGTTATATCTTTCTGCTTCAAAGTCTCTGGCTTCGATGCCGGCTGTTACTTTCCTGGCAATGGTTCTGCCGCTTGGCATAATAGTGATAGCGGTATTTTCAGTTCTTTTTCTGTTTTATACCAATTCATTTTTAATCAAGACAAGAACCCGGGAATTTGGTCTTTACAGCATTCTGGGCATGAATAAGCACAACATAAATATTCTATTATTATTCGAAAATACCATTGTGTTTCTTATTGCCTTAATAAGCGGTCTTTTAACTGGTATTGCCTTTTCCAAAATGGGTGAGCTGATTATCTTTAAACTGGCTCATGAAGAAGCAAACTATTCTTTAAGCATCTCTTTATCATCTTTGATTATTACTGCTTTATCATATCTTGTGATATACAGTCTTTTATATCTTAATTCTCTAATCAAAGTAGCCAGACTGAAGCCGATTGAACTTTTAAACAGCTCAAAACAGGGTGAAAAGACTCCTAAAGGCAATATCATTCTGGCATTGCTCGGATTAATCATTCTATCAATGGCGTATTTTCTGGCTGTCTATTTTTCAAGTTCCTTTATTGCAGTATTTACCTTCTTTATAGCCGTACTGCTGGTAATAATTGCCACCTATCTGCTGTTTATTGCCGGATCGGTAAGCTTATGCCGTATATTAAAAAATAATAAAACTTACTACTATAAAGCTGATCACTTTATTTCCATTTCTTCATTAGCCTATAGAATGAAAAGAAATGGCGCCGGCCTGGCATCTATCTGTATTCTTTTGACCATGATTCTGGTAATGATATCTTCAACATCCGCTCTTTATTTCTCTCTTGATGACAATATTAATTCAAGATATCCAGGTGACATAAACTACACCTTATTTTATAGAGACTATGCTTCAATGATGGAGGATAATCAGCTTATTTATAGCGAAAATCTGGAAGCAGACAATATTTCTACTGTTAAATATCTTGACTCAGGCGGCTGTTTTACTGAGTATGGCATAAACAACGCTTCACCTCAGGGCAATGAAGCGCTAACCAATTATGCCGATATTGGCTATTTCTATTGTGTTTCAATTGATGAATATAACCGATTAAGCGGAAACAGTATTGCTTTAAATGATGATGAATGTCTGATTTATGCCAACAGTCTTGTGCGTTATAACTACAGAACATTTAAAACAGCCTTTTCAAAAGAATATAAAGTTAAAAGCTATGTTGATAAATTTCTGAATAACCATGCCATATATGACTATGAGATGCCTAATGTCATCATGGCAGTTAAAAATCTTGAAGAATTCTATCACAGTAATGATGTAATAACTGAACACGGCAACGTGACATACTGTAAATCATCAACGGATTTTGATTACAGTAATGACTATGAAACAACATTAGAGAATCTCAGGCAGAATTTATCTGAGATATCTGAAGAAAAGATTTATAAACACTATATTACCTCTAAAGAAGATCAGAGAACTTCTCTGCTGGGTCTATATGCTTCGATGCTGTTTCTTGGCATAATGTTAAGCTTTGTCTTTATTCTGGCAACTGTTCTGATTATTTACTATAAACAGACATCTGAAGGCTATGAAGACAAAAACCGTTTTGCGATCATGCGCAAGGTAGGTCTTAATGATATTCAGATCAGAAAAAGCATTAATTCGCAAATGCTGACGGTATTCTTCTCACCATTAATTATGGCAGGAATCCATCTTTGTTTTGCCTTCCCTTTTGTCTGGTCAATGCTCAATATGTTTGGTTTCAGCAATTTCAGGCTGATGATAATAGTAACTATAATCTGTTATATAATCTGTGCACTCTTATATATTTCCATATATCTTTTTACCAGCCGTTCTTATTATAAAATTGTAGCCAATGAATAAATTTAAACGTATTTTCATGAACATTACAATGTTCCTGTTCATTATTCTGACAATACTAGTTTTTGTATTAAAAGAAATTATCGGACTGCTGGAAAAAGCTGTAGATAAAGTAGTATTTCCCATAAAATAAACAAAATTACTTGCTATAATAAAGATTGCTATGAAAAATGAAAACAACGAAAAAAACAGCGAAATTAAACTGAACGATATGCCTGATGATGAAACATTGAAGCATGTTCTTGATGATATAACTACCGATCTGGAAAAGGAACTAAAAGACCTGAAAATCGACACCTCGGTATTTAAGGAAGTTGAGAAAGAAGAAAGGCCAAAAGAAATAAAAAAGGCAGCACCTGCAAAGCCAGCAAAAAAGAGCGAACCGGCTGAGGCTCTGGAAATAAAGACTGTTAATGACAAGACGGCTAAAACAGTAAAAAAACCAGAACCAAAGAAAGAAGCAGTTAAGCCGGTAAAAAAAGATCGAAGCGGCGAGGATGCGGTTATCAAGGAAAGCATTCTGGCCGAACAGGCCAAAATGAAGGAAGCTATCAAAGAAGTAAAAGTGGAATATGCCCCTGACTTTGATGAAATGGATCGAAGTCCACTTCCACCTGATGATGACTTTGGAAATAAGAAGAAAAAGAAAAAGAATAAAAGAAAAAGGCCAAAAGGAAAGAAGATAACTTTCTTCTTTGCCCTGCTGATGTCCGTAATTTTATTCTTAGGAATAATTGGTGTGGGTTTTGCCGGCTATGTAGCCTACAAACTAACCAGAAATATGCCGGAATTTGAGCCAATGGCCTTGGAATCAGCTGATTCAAGTATTATCTATGATGCCAACGGCAATCAGGTTATTGAGCTTGGTATGTATTTAAGAGAAAACATTGAATACGATCAGCTGCCGGAATGTCTGGTTGATGCCTTTGTAGCTGTCGAAGATTCCCGTTATTTTGAACATAATGGTTTCGATATTCCCCGTTTTACCAAAGCAATTCTTGAAAACCTGAAGACCAGAAGCTTTGGCCAGGGTGGTTCAACCATCACCATGCAGTTAATAAAGAACTCTTATTTCCAGATTGATGATGGTGAAAATTCAACCATGGCTGACCGCGAAGGCATGTCCGGAATTCAAAGAAAGCTGCAGGAAATTGTGCTTTCAATGATCGCCGATAAAGAAATGTCTAAAGAAGAACTGCTGGTACTGTTCTTAAATAAAGTAAACTTTGGTGACAATATCCGTGGTGTACAGAAAGCTGCTGAATATTATTTTGGCAAGGATGCCAAGGATCTGAATATTAATGAATCTGCCTTCCTGGCCGGACTGATTAATTCACCTAATTCCTGCAATCCTTATAATGAGCTTTATAAGAATCTGGATGGCTATATTTATTTAAGTCCAAATGTAGAATATCTGGAAAATGCCAATACCCGTAAAAACGAAGTACTGGATCTGATGTATCTGCATGGCTATATTACCGAGAGTGAACTAAACTACAATAAGTCAGTAAGAGTAGAAGATCTCTTAACTGGCAAGCATGAAAAATTTGCTTCAACAAATCTGGAATTCCAGTCTTATATTGATGCTGTAATCGATGAAGTAATTGAGGTAACTGGCTATTCACCATATACCAAGGCTATGAATATCTATACAGCTATGGACCCATATATGCAGGAATTTGTCTTCAATATGCAGAACAATCCCGAAATGTTTGAAGACAAATACCGTTTCCGTAACGATCTGCAGCAGAATGCCCTGGTTATCCTGAATAATCAGACAGGCGAACTGGTTGCCCTGGGCGGTGGCAGATATCAGGAAGATAAGGCTCAGCAGTTTAATCGAGCTACTGAATCCTATATCAATCCAGGCTCGAGCATCAAGCCGATTCTGGAATATGCACTGGCTTTTGATAAACTGGGCTATTCAACCGCTCATACAGTAACTGATAAACCAATATTCCTTTACGAAACCGATATCCTGGTATCCAATGCCTATGGACAGGGATATTCAGGTGATATGTTAATAACTGAAGCTCTGGCCAGGTCATTAAATACCCCGGCTATTCAGTTATTGGAAGAAGTTATTGATAAAGTTGGTGAAGATGAGGTTATTGCCTATCTGAACAGTATTGGCTTTGATTATGCCGATAAGACAACCTTCGATCTGCAGTGGGCAATTGGCGGAAATCAGTGTCTGGTAACTCCAGTACAGCTGGCTGGCGCTCATGCCGTATTGATGAATAACGGCAAATATATTAAACCGCATACCGTAACCAAGGTTGAATACCGTGGCAAGTATAACACTATTGAAGATTATGTAGCCGATACAACTGGTACTCAGGCCCTGTCAGCTGATGCTGCCTATATGACCGCTACACTTGAAAACTACAACGTAACCAGCGGCTGGATATCGCAGCTTAATCTCTTAAAGCGAAGCTATCCAACCTTCGCAAAAACCGGTACTACCAATTTCTCGGAATATGCCTATGAAAACTATGATATTCCTGAAACTGCAGCCAAAGATCAGTGGCTGATGGTACAGACTTCAAACTATACCTGCGTAGTCTGGAATGGTTTCGATAAACTGGAAGATGGCGCATATTTCACTGTCAACGATGAAAACTATAACCTCAAATGTAAGCTTGGTTCAATACTGCTCGATGAGCTTGAGTCACACTTCCAGTATGAACCACATGAACTGGAAAGGCCTTCAACTGTTGAAGATATTACCTTTGTAAGAGGTACCTTCCCTTATGTTGAATCAGGTGGAACTACTGTAAAAGGTCTTATTTCCGGATCTTCCGAATATAAAGAACTGATTTCCATGTCTGAATTCAGACAGAACTACATGACAACTGTCAGAGGTCACTTCATGGGCATGTCAGGATCGCTAAATTATGAAGAAGGCACAATGACTATTCACTGGGGTGGCTTTGGTGGCTACGCAGGTGAGGGTATGATGGATATTTCAGCTACCAGCATATCTGGCGAAAAGACGCAGATAGCCTTCGGAAGATGTTACTTCGACCGCTTCAAGTATGTAAACCCAGATATGTTCTATGCAACTATCACTTCATCCGAAGGAAACAGCTGGGAAGTACAGTCTGAAGCTTCAACCAATGTAACCGAAATACAGGGTTCTGGTCCATATCAGGTATGTGGCTGGACATCTTATGGCGAAAGTCCAATCTGTGAAACTATACAGTAAAAGGCATCAATGATGCCTTTTACTTTTTTAATATTCAATTATTTTATCAAGCTTTTCTTCAAGTCTGTCTAATGATTCCAGTTCATGATTTATCTGCTCATTTAGCAGTTTCTTTTCACTTTCAAGACAGTTTCTCAGCACTTTAAGTTCATCACTTACATCATCACCATTTTCCTTATTCATCAGCGAATGAATAACATCATACAGATTATTATGGCCCTGCACTCTGCCATAACCCCACATCAGTCTTTCTTTTGGCTGATTGAGGACATAATCAGTAAAGTAATCAAATGTTTCCTTAGAGAAATCATAGGCATACCAGTTATTATCAATCGCCCAGAGATATTCATCCAGTGCTGTATCAATATCACCTTCTTCTAAACACTTAATGGCAGCTTCCAGGTTCTCGATATTGTTTAAAGAATGTTCATGAGGAAACTGGGATACATCTTCCCATGTAAGCCTTACAAAGTCATCTTCACACTGTTTAAATGTTTCAAGAAGCAGACTGTTCAGTTCACTATATTTCTCTATATCTGTATTTTCATTAGCTTTCTTTACAGTTTCATAGGCTTCAGCTGTCTTTACAAGCAGTTCATCAATGCGTTTAATAACTTCTTCATCAGTGCTTGTTTCTTTTAAAGCTAATAGTCTGTTAGTAAAATCAAGTGGTGTAACGCTCAATTCATCATATGCCAGCAGCAGCATTCCATACAGATTCTGATGGAACCTGAAGGCTGCCTCACTATAAGTGTCTTTATTATCAAACTGTGAATGGTAATGGGTTCTGGAGAAACCGCCTCTTAAAGCCGTAACTGTACTTGGGATGCCCGCAATTGACAATGAGAAATCATCAGACCAGGTCTGGGTTGGACAGATTATCTCGATTCCTTTTTCAAACACCCCTTCAGTCGCAGGAACAGTTCCCTTAAATTCCTCCAGAAAGGTCTTTAACTCATAGCTTGACCTTATCTGATCAGTATCTCCCTCGTTCATGGCTGGAAGTTCAAAGTTTATATCCGCAATAACCTTCCCGACCCATTCAGGATGCACGTTGAATATTTCATTATAGGCACCGGTTGACCAGTCGTAACGTGAATTAGATATACCCCATTCCTCGGCTGCCATGGCACAGAAAACAATAGTATGTTTAGGCTTATATCCAGAGTCAATTAAACCTTTTGCCATTGACATCATCAGAGCAATCGCTGTATTGTCATCCTGGAAACCCGCAAAATATGAATCATAGTGCGCAGATACCATAATCATCTGATTACTTTCACCTTCAATCATGCCGACAATATTGTAAGATTTTGTATCATGCAGAACTTCACTGTTCACATCTAAAGATATTTTAAGTTCCCCATTATTCATTAAAGCTCTCAGCCTGTTGGCATCATTCATTGAAACAGACAATATCTTTGCGTAATCCGGACCACAGATATCCTGTGCGTTCAGGGCATCATCGCTTACTTCCGCATAACCACCATCCTGCGCACACAGTACAGCTTCAGCGCCCTGAAGATAGGCTTCATAGGCAGGATAGTTTACCCACCAGTTTTCCCGCTGATTGATGTTAATCAGTACAATCTTGCCTTCTACATCAAGTTCTTTTAATTCTTCATAAGTACCTTCGCCACCATCAATCAAAGTAAACTCTTCAAATCCATCAGTAATAAATGTCATCTGGTAACCACCCAGTTCAATCACATTCTCGTTTCCTGTTTCATCGGTATACTTTAGTTTAGCCTTCTCAAATTCCCAGCCATCCAGTGTGAATTCATCCTTGGTTACATTTGTTAAACCGATAGTTTCCATTTCTTCCTTAAGCATTTCACCGGTTTCAAATTCAGCCCTGGAACCAGCAGTTCGATAGCCTAAAGCTTCATTAGACTTAATTTCTTCCATTTTAAGAGCCAGAGTGTAGCCATATTCAGTGTCAACCTTTTCAAGATAGGCACTTACTGCATCCTTTTCTTCAGTTTTTGTTCCACAGGCTGTAAACAGGAACAGAGCCATTATAAGGCATAACAGTTTTTTCATCACAATTCCCCTTTCATTCAATAAAAAACAGATGCATGTTAACCACACATCTGCATACCATCAAAATACTCCAGATTCTATACAAGAGTTCTCCCAAAGAAGTTTACAAGCTGTGTGATTTAACACTGGTTATGAAGTAACCAACTCATAAATGAATGTTTTACCATTCAGATCCGTATCCCGCTAGATACGGTTCTTATCTCTTCGACAAGTCTTCGGCATCTGGCAAAGGCCGTCCGTGTAGCCGTTTAGCAGTTATCTGCTTTGCCAATTTCCTGCATAGAATTTCTATGACTATTTAAGTTTATTTTA